>JACMJX010000301.1 GCA_014380425.1 Chitinophagaceae bacterium
AATGTTCAAATTCTTTACCCAGAGTGGTGTCAGGCGATCCTAAAAAAATAACCTGAAGCAGAAATACGCTGCTCCAACAACAAAAATGGAGCAGAAACCAATGAAGGCTGTTTTACGCAATTCAGCGCTTCCCAGCACCATCACTATAATAAATTTTACTAACGTATTTGACAAAGCAGCAATTAAAATAGTATTGATGGCAATTATAGAGGCCTCATTTCCTGATGCCATTTTTGCCATGGACAATGTAATGGCATCTACATCTGTAATACCTGAAATGGCGCCTGCTATATAGGTACCGTTATCACCAAATTTTTCAGTGGAAAATTTTACCAGCCACTGGATGGCAGCATAAAATAATGCAAATTTAATTGCAGTGCTCAAATCGAGCGGGTTTCTAAGTGGGAGCTCCCCGGAATCGGTCTTTCCTTTCTTTATTTTATATATTAAGAAAGCCGCACCAAATCCGGCAACCGATAGTAAAATCACAACAACCCATAGTTGTCTGGCGAGTTGAGGATTAACTACATAAACTTCAAAAAGAATGCGCGGAAACATGATGGAGCAAGCGCAGATAATCCCCATCGCAAAATAAATAGAAGAAGCACCTGAAGCTTCCTTGCTTTTTCGTGAAAAGGCCAAAGTCACCGATGTGCTCGATACGAGTCCTCCTATGGCACCGGCCAGTAATGTTCCTTTGCTGCCCACAAACTTGGCAATCATATAACCTACCAGGCTCGTACCGGAAACGAGTACCACCATTTTCCAGATGTCCTTCAGATTCCATAATTTATAGGGCCCGAAATTTTCATCTGGCAGAAAGGGTATAACTAATGCCGACATTACAACGAATTGAATGATGGCAAGCAGTTCTTCCCTGGTTAGTTTTTTTACAAATTGATGAAGAGTTGGCTTATAGGCAAGCAGCAACACCAATACTACCATAATGATCAGTGCCAGTAAAATGAATTTCAAAAACACCATTCCACCTAACAGGAATGTTATAATAGTCGCAATCTCTGAAGTTCCTCCTTTATTTCCGCCGGTGCGTGATAATTGAATATATGATACCATCACCAAAGCGAATATGCAAACTAATGCCACACCAAAAAACCACGCACCCAGTTGAGACGAAAGAAATGCAGAAAGGAATCCTAAAATGGAAATCATAGTGAACGTGCGAACTCCTGCAAATTGCTCCTCCTTTTCTTTTATTTCCTTGGTAAATTGACGTTCAAGCCCAATTAAAAATCCTATAAAAACACTGATCAAAAAGCCTACGATATGCTCAGGTGAAAAGCCCGTTAATTTTGAAAGTACTTCATTCATAACATAATAAAAATAACAAAACCAGTTCCTATAAACAAAAGGCGTTAACCCTTTCCAGTCATTTCAATCGAACCGTACTTCTTCGAGCCTTCTTCGTGTTCTTCGTTTGTGCCAAGAAGTAAAGTTATCAAAGACTTTACATGTTCTTTTAAAGATGATGGAAATAGACGTGCTAGCTGTTGGACCATCGATAGCGCTGTTCAGGCGGGGCTATCAAACCACCCTGGGCTGCTGATGCTGTAAAGCAAAGGTGGTGAACGTAAAGGGAAAAGCTTTCAGAGAGAAAGCAGGTAAGCATCAAAGAGATGAACGAAAGTGAATCGACCGATGAAGTAACGAAATCACGTAAGTTGTCAGGCAAAAGCACTTTATGCGAAGGAAGTGTGAAGAGCACAGCGGGAACCTGTTTACTGGCTGTGCGCCTACCGTTATGCAGGCGACATGACTTTGATGCAGGCTTTAAAAGGGAACTTGGGAGATCGTGCCGGAAACACTTAACGTAGAACCGCCAATCGGAGAAGCACCTGTTCCTGGAGAAGGGATGGGATAAGACAAACAGAGAGGGGTAGACAGTTAAGCCGGCAGGAAGTCGGATGAAGCCATAGTAGTGATGAAGTGCTGGAAACAGTACGGAGCGAAGGGCTTCAGTCATTTTAAGTGAACAACAATTAAACAACTTACAAATTGTGAGGATGATTTAAATGAATGTAAACGTAACGAAAACAGTACCGGTCACATTTAAGATGGTAGTGGATGCTTACAAGAAAGTAAGATCAGGAGGCAAAGCGGCGGGTATCGATGGAGAAAGCTGGGAGGACTTTGATAAAGATGTGGAAAGAAACCTCTACGTTATCTGGAACCGGCTGGCCTCCGGAAGCTATCATCCATCGGCGGTAAGAGAAACAGAGATACCAAAGAAAGATGGAAGTATGCGTAAGCTGGGTATTCCAACACTACGGGACCGGATAGCACAATGCGTGGTGAAGGAGTATATGGAAAAGCAAATAGACCAAAGGTTTCACCGGCACTCATACGGATATCGTCCGTTGAAGAGCCAGAGGCAGGCAATAGAACAGGTAAGGAAGAATTGTAAAGAACAGGACTGGGTGATAGATCTGGATATAGCAAAGTTCTTTGACGAGATCGATCATGAGTTACTGATGAAAGCAGTAGAAAGGATGTCAGAAGAAAACTGGGTGAGGATGTACGTTAGCAGATGGTTGAAGATGAAAATTGTGGACAAAGAAGGGAAAGAATACGACAGGCGGGGCAAAGGAACACCGCAGGGCGGTGTTATCAGTCCGTTACTGTCAAACATCTTCCTGCACTATGCACTGGACAAATGGCTGGAATTAAAATATCCGCAGATAAATTTTGTTCGTTATGCAGATGACATGGTGATACATTGTAGAACAAAACAGGAAGCAGAGGAAATCTTATCAGCCATAAAAGCTAGACTGAGTGAGGTGAAGCTAAGAATAAATGAACAGAAAACCCAAATCGTGTACTGCAAGGATTACAGAAGAACAGGTCAGCATGGAAAAGTACAGTTTGGATTTTTAGGATTTAGCTACCAACCAAGAAAGAGTAAGAGCAAATTTGGTGAAGACAAGAGTTACATGGCATTTACAGCGGAGATCAGCAAAGAAAATCAAAAGAAGATAAGAGAAGAAATAGAGGATGCAATACCATGGCGTAATACAACAATGGAACTGACAGATATTGCTCAAAAGCTAAACAGTAAATTAAGAGGATGGATTAATTACTTTGGTCTATATGGAAAAGCAGCGTTGAGAAGAACGATGATTTACGTGGATTACAGGATAATTAAATGGCTTCGAAATAAATATAAGATCAGTGGAATAAGAAAAGCTGCTCTCAAATTATCTGTAATCATGCATGAATATCCAATGATGTTTTATCATTGGCAAAAAGGATACTGTTACGTTATTAAGAAATGACACGAGCCGTATGACGGGAGACTGTCACGTACGGTTCTGTGAGAGGCTTGCGGGTGAAACTCCCGCTTGCCTACTCGGCG
>JACMJX010000302.1 GCA_014380425.1 Chitinophagaceae bacterium
AGGGTAATCCTTTCTTTCGCCCGCAATACGCATGGAACTTCGAGCTCAGTCATCAGTACCGCCAATTGTTAACTACAGGTTTGTCTTACAGTGTGATCAGAGATTATTTCTCTCAAATCTTTCTTACCCGAGATGACGGCATACTTGTGTACACGGAAGGCAATGTAGGGCAGATGTACAACCTGGGACTGTCGTTAACTATTCAGCTGCCCATCGTTAAATGGTGGTCTGTTACAGGCCAGGCTACTGGTAATTATAAAAAATTAAACGGGTTTGTTTATACTGATTTTAAGTCTTCAATAACACAGTTGAATATCAATATAAACAATCAGTTTCGTTTGTTGAATAAGGTAACGGCGGAACTATCCGGCTTTTATACAACGAGGGCTAGAAACGATCTTCAGGAACTATTGTATCCCACGGGTCAGGTTTCAGCAGGCATTGCCATACCCTTTTTACAAAACAAAGCTAATTTCAAGCTGAGCGTTCGAGATATTTTCTACACCCAGGTAATGGAAGGGTTGACACAGTTTCGGTCAGAAACGGAATACTTTCGGCTTACCCGCGACACGAGGGTGTTGAATGTTTCATTGTCTTACAATTTAGGAAAATCCTATAAAACTTCGCGCCGCTCTGGTGGCAGCGCTGCAGATGAGATGCAGCGCGCGGGAAGCGGAAATTAGAAGCATGTTGCATCTATGATGGAGCCAGTAAGACATTTAGAGCGAGATAGACACCATTTGTCCAGCCGAAGCCATCCTGGCCTTCGTATTCACCACCTCCGGCTTCGAGACCGCTATTGATGATATCGTATTTTTCCATCAGCTTTCCGGTACGGGCAAACACGTTTCTGTTAAGCGTTGTCCACCTGGTGGCGATAGTTCTGGCCAGCTCTTTTTGTCCGCAGCGATCGAGACCCCAAACGGTCATTAGTTGCAATGGTGCCCACCCGTTCGGCGCATCCCATTGCTGGCCGGTGGTTTGGGTACCTGCGAGTACGCCCCCTTCTTTAAGGAGTATTTGTGACAGCGTTCTTCCTGCTCTTCGCGCTAGCAGACTCATATAATCCGGCTTGCTTTCAAACAGGCAGAACGGATACATACCAGCAGGAGTAATGGTATTTGTGGGCTTTAATGTTCTAATGTTGTAGTCCGTATAAAAATTGATAGTGCTGCTCCAGCAGTATTTGTCGATGGCCGATAGTCTTCTATTGGCTTTATTACGGTAATCATTGGAAGCCGCTTCATTTCCAGTCATCTTCTGCGCGCGTGCAATATTGAGCTCGAGCTTATAAAGCAGGCAGTTCAGGTCTACCGGTATGATATTGGTTGTTTCTATTGTAACCAGGTTCTTGTTGTCGGAGAGCCAGCGGCTACTAAAATCCCAGCCACTCTCCGCGGCGGCCCGGAGATGCCGGTACATTTCTGCTTTATTCCTTTTCGACTTTATGGCTGTTTCTATGTCTTCCCGGTAGCTTTCCTGGCGAGGACCAGTGCTATCGTCATAATAGCGGTTAAGAATGGTGTTGTCTTTTAACTTTACCACCCTTCGAAATGCCTTTCCTGGCTGCAGTCGATTGTTTCCATCCATCCAGAAAAGGTATTCCCTTTCCATCTGCGGCAGGTAGTTAACGTAAACAGAATCACCTTTAACAGCAGCAAGCAGATCGATCATAAGGGCAAAAAAAGGAGGTTGGGAGCGACTGAGATAATAGGTACGGTTTCCATTAGGAATATGGCCATAGGTGTCTATGAGATAAGCGAAATTTTTAACCATGTTTTCAAGCGTTTGAAATTCGCCACTTTGTTTCAAACCCAGCATGGTGAAATAGGAATCCCAGTAGTAGATCTCTCGAAACCGGCCTCCGGGCACGATGTAAGGATATGGAAGGGGAAGCAGGGAGCTGCCGGGTATTTGCTGATCGCTCTGCCGTTTTAAGACGGTCCATAAATTCTTAATATGCAGTTCGATGTCTTTTTCTTTGGAAGCATAGTTGGTGGCTGGAACCGGGGGAAGTTCGAAATTAGTCTGAACAAAAAGTTCGAGAGAGAATCTTATATTGGGATTGTTGACGATCTTCAGGTAATCACGCACGATAGCTGCGGGGTCTTTTTTCGGGACGCAGTCTGGAAAGGTCTTTCTATCCTTGAAAATCCCCGACATCTGTACATCGTGAAACAGCCTGCCGTAGATTTTATCCGGGGTAAGGAGGTTCTGGGCATTGACGATGCAATGGATACTCAGAAAAACAAGGATAACGAGTTTTCTCATGCGGTAAATTTAATGATTTTAGCTGCCAATTGAAAACTGGCCCCAAACGTGCGCTATCGGGTCAGTTCGATATCTTTAAAATTCAATCCTATAATCTACACATGGAAGCAACTATTTACAAACGCAAGAGAGTATTCTCGATAGGCGAGAAAAGCAGCGTGTTGGCCAAATTATCAGCAGCTCTTGAAAACAGCGGGTTTAGTACAAAATGGAGCAATAAGAGTTCGAACGTGAATGCTCTTGTGCAGGATTTTCACGGCAACCATTTCGATCTCGTTTTATTTGGGCGTGGGATAAAGCCGGAAAACAAGAAACTGATAACACAGCGTTTCAGGTCGCAGAACGAGCAACTTATTTTTATAGACGCTCTGGCGCCCTTGAGCGAATTGATGGTTGACCAGGTAAAGCTCGCCTTTGTGCAGGAAGCCGGAAAGATGCCCTGCATCGTACATACCGACAGTAAAGCACTTTCCATCGAGATTCTGGAAGATTGTCAGCTTCAGGTGCGATCATATGAGCAGAAATGGCTGGCACGCACTTCGGAAAACCTGCTATTAAGTGCACGACTGCAAGGCGGAACATTTTCTGTGCCTCTTAAACCATCTTCAGGTAAACAATTTTTAGTAGTGTCCGTTGACGATGTAGTCATTTTTATCAAAGAGATTGTTTGATTCAGATCCTCTATACCTTAGTAAGAACAGGCTAATAAAAGCGCGAAAGCAACGGCAGCGGCAATCAGCGTGTTAAGAAAATTGACGGTATCGTTGCCGATATACCCGCGACGTTCCAGAGTAGCTCCCAGAATGGAATCAGCGAGATTTCCTACTATACCCGCCGTTATGATTATAGCTATTTTCCCACTATAGTTATTGAATGCGAGATAAATAGCAGCGATGGCAGCAGCTCCCAATGCGCCGGCCAGGGTACCTTCGAGACTAACCACCCCATCGAGGCCTTTTCTATCGCTCCGGAAGCTGAGGATGTTGAAGAATCTTTTACCGAAGACTGTACCCAATTCCGACGACAGGGTATCAGCAGTTGCAGAAGCGAGGCTGGCTGCGAGCAGGATTGTGAAGGTTTCCCGCTTGCCGGGCAGCAATAGGCAAAGCAGCGCCATGAGTGCCGCAACACCACCATTAGCCCATACCTGGCCCGTGTTTCGGGTCGTGGCAGGCATCTGCGCTGTGCCAGGATCTATTTTCGCTTCCTTCTTAAAGGCAGTAACCCCGGTGCCTAGAAGGAAAAATGTGCCCAGCATGATGAGGCCCACGAAGCCTGTGCCTGCAAAAATCAGCCAGGCCATAACAAAAGCCGTGCATGCAGCAGGGATCGTGAGGTTACGAAACCGTATAGTCAGGATGGCCACCAGGAGTAGCGCTATAATTACAGGGTAGTCGTTTGTGTAAGCAGTGGTCAAGATAAAACGCTTTGGTAATTATAAGGCTAAGATAACGACATGGTGGTTTTGCTACAGATCTTTATTCGTGTGCGAGTTACTTTTCCAGATAGTAATACATTTAAAGGGTTGTTTAACGGTGTTAATTTGGTATAATAGCCATTCTTCTCTTTGCAGCTGTGTCTACTTTCGACCTGTGCACCCAACTAAAAAAGACACTTTATGGAAAGGGATTCTGGAAGATTTCTTCCGGCAATTCCTTAGCTTTTTCTTTGAAGAGGCAGAAGTTCTTTTTGATATGAAAAGACCTTTCGAATTCCTTGACAAAGAGATTGCTCATGCAGGAATGGACAATGCTGTAAGACACCCTGTGTTTGTGGACATGCTTGTGAAAGTCTACAAACACCATACAGACGATTTTGTACTATTTCATATAGAAGTACAGGGCAGTCGTTCATCATTCTTTTCTTTAAGAATGTTTCGTTATTTCATACGGCTCTTCAACAAGTATCAGAAGCAGATAGGCTCCCACGTTATATTTACTGACAAAAGCAAATTGGTGCATCCTGCCAGCTACTCTTACAATTTCTTTGGAACAGTTTTAACTTTCAGGTACGATAGTTACGCGATCGCTGCGCAATCAGAAACTGTTTTAAATAGAGATAAGAACCCATTAGCCTTTATTTTCTTGACAGTTTTGCTGGCTCACAAGAAAAATAAAATAGCGGATGTCGATCTTTTGCGACAAAAAATAGTGTTGGGTGAAAAGTTGTTTAGAGAGAACTGGACTGATAGTCAGAAGTTTAGATTGCTCTACTTTTTAAAGAACTATATTCATTTTGACAATAACAATCTGAATTGTAAATTCAACGAGGCTATACAGTTTATAGCGGGAAAAAAAACTACTAACATGGGTATGATTGAGGTGATTACACAACATGCCGAAGACCAGGCTAATATAAAGACGGCATTGAATATGATTAAAAAGGGGTTTAAGATCTCGATAATTCATGAAGTAACCGGCGTTCCTCTAAAAGACGTAAAATGGCTGCAAACAAAGTATAAAAAAAGTGTACTTTCGGGAAGGCCCATGAATCTTTACCTGTTTGGCGCAGATGAACCGTTAAATTAAAAAGTGGTTAAAATATTAATCCAGACCGTTCGTTTCAGGCTTATGGGTTTGAATATTAAAAAGTGCATTTTGAAATTACAAGCCGGTTCCCTTGCATGCACCGTTCTGCTTACAATGGTTATGTCTCTTTGCAATGCACAGCAAATAACCGGAGTTTGGAAAGGAAGGATCAGCTCCAAAAAAGTGGAGCTTAAACTCATCAAATCGGGTGATAGCCTGGTGGGTACTTCCTACTACTATGATTCCAGGAATAATTACCGCAGGTACACCATCAAGGGTTATTTTGACCCGTCTACCAATAACGTAATCTGGTGGGACGACCAGTTGATTGAAAACAAATCCTCCGGACGTTCCAATGCTTCAGAGAATGCGTTGTTGTCCGTGGCAGATTTCAACTGCCCCGGTGAAGATGAGATGCGGCTGGATGGTACGACGTCTTTGCGTGATGACAAGGAAATTGCCAGGAACCCGGTGAACCTGCTAAAAGTTGGCAGCCCTGTTTTTCCCGATGAGTGGGATTTTGTAATAGATAATTATACATCCGGAACGAATGATCCTTATTTTATCGACAGTATCAACAGGTTGCGTTCAACCCCTGCGATAAGAGAAGAAGAACTTGTCGTGGCCGTGCCTATAGGTATCGATATGCCGAATAACCCAGCGCCCGTTGTAACGGCGCCTGACCCGAAGCCCGCACTGCCAGACCCGGCGGATAATACAGTAGCTGCCAAAGCCCCCGGAAATTTAGAATCCAAATTTACCAGCCGTAAAAAAGTGCTGCAGAATGTAATTCCGGTTACCGGAAAAATGATCGAGCTTCGGTTTTATGACAACGGTATTATAGACGGAGATTCAATTGCCATTTTCTTTAATGGAGCATTGCTACATGAGAATATTCGCCTCGCATTGGAACCCTTTGTTATTCAGCTACCTACCAATGAACTTCAGGATGATAACGAACTGGTGATGGTAGCGCAAAACCTGGGAACGATACCACCTAATACATCGATGATGGTAGTGGAAATGGGTAACAAAACATATGAAGCCCGGTTGTATGCCAATGAAAATAGCAGCGCACTTGTTAGGTTTGTTAAAAACGCTCCTGGTAACAGCTCACGCTGATGTTACGGGCGTAGTGCTGTATAAATAATCTGTGAATATCTCCCTTTAGACTGCAGGTTTTCTTAATTTTGCGGCCATGAGCAAAGTTAAAGTAGGATTGGTGCAGATGAGCTGCACGGCAGATAAACAGTCCAATCTGCGAAAGGCAATCGATAAGGTAAAAGAAGCTGCGGCAGGCGGCGCCCAGATCGTATGCCTTCAGGA
>JACMJX010000303.1 GCA_014380425.1 Chitinophagaceae bacterium
AAAAAACATCTTTCAGTAATCGGTAAAACGGTTAAAAGAGGTACTAAAAGATATTTCTTCCTTATTTGCTCAGTATTCAAACCATGATCTAGGCACTATTCTAGGTGCATTCTAGGTAGATTCTAGGTACATCCTACGTAGATACTACGTACGGGTAGCTAGAATGTACCTAGGATCTACCTAGTATCTACCTAGGATGTGCCTAGGATGATGAGTACTTAACGCTTGGAATATGACGGAAATAATACGCATTCTTGAGTCACTTAACCCTCTTTTTACGAAAGGGTGACTCCCTTTTTCTGTTTCAATGTTCGTTACAAGGATGCTTCTCGGTAATTGTAAATCAGCAAAATTGATTTTCAGCGGTTGACTTTCGTCATTTATATCTTTTTAAAGATTTAGTGAGCCCGTACTGTCAGACCTGCAATAGCTACTCTCTTTCCATAGTGCTTGTATCAGCTGCGCAAAAACGAGCACTTAAAATACACCCCATGTTTCCACGTGGAACATTGTAAATTTGCAGTTCAATTAGAACTATGTTTCCAAAGTATGATGTGATTGTGGCGGGTGCAGGGCATGCGGGCTGTGAGGCAGCCGCCGCGGCGGCAAACCTGGGTTCTAAAGTATTGTTGATTACCATGAATATGCAGACAATTGCGCAGATGAGCTGTAATCCGGCAATGGGTGGTATTGCTAAAGGGCAGATAGTACGTGAAATTGACGCCTTGGGTGGATACTCCGGGATTGTTACGGATATGAGTATGATTCAGTTTAGGATGCTGAATAGATCGAAAGGGCCGGCTATGTGGAGCCCCCGTGCGCAAAGTGATAGAATGCTGTTCGCCCAAACCTGGCGCGAAATGCTGGAACAAACAACTAATGTTGATTTCTACCAGGATATGGTTCATTCCCTCATTATAGAAGGAGGAAAAGCTTGCGGGGTGGTGACTGGTTTAGGACATCGAATAGAGGCCAATGCGATTGTTATAACCAGTGGAACATTTCTAAACGGGGTTATTCATATAGGTGAAAAGAAGTTTGGCGGAGGTAGGGTAGCGGAAAAAGCTTCTACGGGAATTACGGAGCAATTGGTAAGTATCGGGTTCGAAAGCGATCGCCTGAAAACTGGAACTCCTCCACGGGTTGACGGACGTAGCCTGGACTATAGTAAAATGGAAGAACAGACCGGAGATGATGAAATTACCGGTTTTTCTTACCTTGACATAAAAAAACCAAGCATACAAAGAAGCTGCTGGATCACGTACACGAATACAAAAGTGCATGATATTCTGAAAACCGGGTTCGACAGAAGCCCGATGTTCCAGGGGCGTATAGAGGGGGTTGGCCCCCGTTACTGCCCAAGTATAGAAGATAAAATCAATCGGTTCGCAGAGCGGTATCGCCACCAGCTTTTTATAGAACCGGAAGGCTGGAACACTGTAGAGATATATGTGAATGGATTTTCCACTTCGCTTCCTGAGGAAGTTCAAAATGCGGCTTTGCGAACTGTGCCGGGGTTTGAGAATGCAAAGATATTTAGACCGGGATATGCTATTGAGTATGATTACTTTGCGCCAACACAGCTTACTCATACGCTGGAGACAAAACAGGTTAGTCATTTATTTTTTGCAGGTCAGATCAATGGAACTACGGGATATGAAGAAGCTGCCTGCCAGGGTATTATGGCGGGTATCAATGCGCATCAGAAAGCCCGTAAGCTGGAGCCTTTTATCTTGAAAAGAAGCGACGCTTACATTGGAGTTCTTATAGATGACCTGATTAATAAAGGAACGGATGAGCCTTATCGGATGTTTACATCGAGAGCGGAATTTCGTACACTGTTGCGGCAAGATAACGCTGACCTGCGATTGACGGAACTGAGTTACCGGCTAGGTCTGGCTTCTCAGGAACGGATGGATAAAGTGATCGCTAAAAGGAACGGTGTTGAAACAATTAAAGAAGTATTGGCCAGTATTTCCATAGAAAAAGAAGAAGCGAACTCTTACCTGGAAGGGAGGGATTCTGCTGCTATTTCTCAGAAACAGAAAGCAGGGCAATTATTGTTGAGGCCTAATATCGACCTCCGATCCATGATGCAGCATATACCCCAGGTGAATAAGGTATTGAATGGTTTTTCGGCTGATGCGCTTGAACAGGCTGAAATTCAGTTGAAGTACGAAGTTTACATCGAAAAGGAGAAAGAACTGGTGAAAAAGATGGGGCAATTGGAGGATTTACTGATACCGGATAATTTCAACTACGACCGGATTGCGGCTCTTTCTAATGAAGCGATGCAAAAATTCAAAAAGATAAAACCTCGTACACTTGGGCAGGCTTCGCGTATTTCTGGTGTGAATCCCAGTGACGTTCAAATTCTGATGGTTTTTATGGGTCGGTAAGCATATAATTGGACAGAATACTTCCTAATAAAAACTTATAAATTATTGATAGTCAATGTTTTATATTCTATTTCATAAATAATAGCGATACCCTCCCCTTCCGTTGGGAGATCTTGAAGCAAGCGCGTAAGATGCTGTATATTTTATGTGGTCCTGCTCCTCTTAAAGATGACAAGATGGTAATTTATTTTTTACTTTTAATACGCCTGCTTGAATATCACAATAGGATTATTTATCTTTTTATTGAATGCCGTGTTTACAGGCCGAATTGGGCGCTGATATCCAGCATGCGCTGGATAGGTTTAAGGGCTGCTTTTCTTAGTTCTTCCTCCATAATCAGTTCCGGTTGCTCGTATTCCATGCATAAGTACAGTTTCTCCAGGGTATTCAGCTTCATGTGAGGGCAATCGTTACAGGCACAGGCATTGTTGGGCGGAGCGGGAATTAACATCTTTCCAGGAGAGTTCTTTTGCATCTGGTGCAAAATGCCTGTTTCGGTTGCAACGATAAATTCGGTTGCCGGATCTTTTTCGACGAATTTAAGCAGTTGGGTGGTAGAACCGATGAAATCTGCCACTTTCAATACATGATCTTCACATTCCGGGTGAGCTACTATCTTGGCCCTGGGATGCCTTACTTTCAGTTTCAATATTTTCTCCAGGCTGAATATTTCATGTACCATACAGGCGCCATTCCAAAGCAACATATCTCTACCCGTCTGTTTGTTGATATAAGCCCCAAGGTTCTTGTCGGGGGCAAAAATGATCTGTTGGTCGCTCGGAAGGCTTTCGACGATTTTCTGGGCATTAGAAGACGTACAAATGATATCGCTGAGTGCTTTAATGCCGGCGGAGCAGTTTATATAGGAAATCACCAGGTGATCGGGGTGTTTTTCCTTGAATTGCCTGAAAAGATCCGGTGGTGCGGAATCGGCCAGGGAACAGCCTGCTTTTAGATCTGGCAGCAGTACCTTTTTAGATGGATTCAGAATTTTGGCGGTCTCGGCCATAAAGTGTACTCCAGCAAATACGATGATATCCGCTGTTGTTTTTTGCGCCTGCTGCGCCAAGCCCAGACTATCGCCGATATAATCCGCCACATCCTGTATATCCGGCTCCTGGTAGTAGTGGGCAAGTATTACAGCGTTTTTCTCTTTCTTCAGCCGCTCTATCTCGGCAAAAAGGTCGAGAGTGGGATTGATATCGACGTCAAGAAAGCCGCGCTGTTCTATTCTTTCCCTTGCAAAAGCAATGTTAATATCAGACATAATAATTATTTAATACATTATTTATATAAAACACCTATTACTATTAGGAGTGTTAATTAGTGGATAATAAAATAAAGTACCTATAGGAAATACCGGATAGTTGATTTATCCACGTCAATTCACAAATATCTAACAATTAAAAAGAGGGATGGGTTCTCTCTTTCAGATGCTTTTCCACTTATGTGGATTCCAACACCAATGTACAAGTATTTCTGCTGAGTTGTGTTAGGTGAAGTGGTATAACTCGTTATTTTCTACCAGCATTCTTAAAAGCATCCGGCCAAGGATTCGTTTCCCTCTATTTACTCCCCAAAACCAAGACCCCAACTGGCCGTTTTTCCCCAGTTTCGAGGGGTTATCAACTGAACGATGTTAATTACTGTTTCACGATTTCCGTGAAACAGACGGAACCCTTATGGCTGCTCATGTTACCTCATTATTACTTCATTGTCATAAGTGTAAAATTTTCTTTATTTTCGCCATCCTCTAAAATAACATAAAGCATATAATATAATATTATGTCGATTATTCAGCAAATAAGAGAAAGAGCAGCCTGGGTTGTTTTTATAATTATCGGTCTTAGTTTACTTGGTTTTCTTTTAATGGATGCAAAACCAGGCCAGGGAGGTCTATTTAGCAGCAATTCAACAGCTGTGGGTAAGGTGGACGGAAAAGAGATAGAGTTCAAGGAATATGAGGAAAGAATGAAGCAAATGGAAGCGCAGTATGGCCAGAACGGCATGAATGAAATGATGCGCCAGAACATAGAAGAGCAGGTATGGAATCAGTTTATTCAGCAGGAAGTAATGAATAAAGAGATTAAGAAATTAGGATTGGAAGTGAGCACAAAGGAAATAGAAGACATGTTGTTTATAAACCCGAGCCAGGAGCTCAGGCAGAGCCTGACCAACCCGCAAACGGGGCAGTACGATCCTAACCAGCTAAAAGAACAAATAGCCCGGATAAAAAAAGATAAGGATCCCGCAACTACCAAACAGTTGAATGACTATATAATGGCGCTGCAGAAGCAACGCCTGACGGAAAAGTACAATTCACTACTGAGCAACAGTTCCTATGTTCCTAAATGGATGATAGAAAAGATGAATGTGGATAACAGCAGTATAGCTTCGGTTTCCTACGTAGCTGTTCCGTACGCTACTATTTCTGATAGTATGCTGAAGGTAACGGATGATGATATAAATGCTTATGTTTCGAAGCGTAAGGATGAATTTAAGCAGGAGATTTCCCGGGGTATTTACTATGTGGCTTTCGATGCTTCCGCGAATTCAAAAGATTCTGCTGCCATACTGAAACAGGTGGCAGATTTAAAGGAAAGCTTTACAGCCGGTACAGATGCACAGGCATTTTTGATAAGAAACCGCTCCGAGACAGAATTTCTGGATGCCTTCATAGCTAAATCGAAATTGCAGGTACCGAATGCCGATACCATTATTACCCTTGCCGACGGCGCGGTTTACGGCCCCTACTTGGATAATGATAAGTATACCCTTGCCAAGATGGTGGGGAGGCGGCAGCTGGCCGATAGTGTAAAAGTTCGTCATATTCTGATCGGTACTACCAATCCGCAAACACGGCAGCCTATTTTAGCAGATAGTGTTGCCAAGAAAAGAGCGGATAGTATTGCCGCTGCTGTACAATCTGGCGCAGATTTCGCTGCGCTGGCACTACAATTCAGTACGGACGAAGGAAGTAAAAATAATGGGGGTGAGTATGAGTTTTCTTCGAACCAGTTCTCCGACTTTGCCAAAGAATTTGCAGAAGCTTCCTTTTATGGTAAAGCAGGCGATAAGCAGGTGATTAAAACGGTTTTTGGCTATCATTATATAGAAGTACTCAGCCAGAAGAATTTTGAAGAGGCGTTTAAAATTGCCTATCTCTCCAGGACGATCGTGACAAGCACGGAAACGGACAATAACTTTTCCAATCTCGCCAACCAGTTTGCAGGCAGCAGCCGCAGTGCCAAGGCATTCGATGAGAACGCCACGAAGATGAAATACAATAAACTGGTGGCTTCCGATATAAAGCCCAACGATAAGATGATCGCCGGAATTGGTAGCAGCCGCAAGCTTGTAAAGTGGATTTATGAAGCCGACAAGGGAGATGTTTCAGAGCCTTATCCTGTAGGCGACAAGTATATTGTAGCGACAGTGTCTGACATTAGCGAAGAGGGATTAATGAGCGCTTCCAAAGCCAGGCCGATGGTTGAATTCATTATCAGAAATAAAAAGAAAGCCGAACAGATAATCGCCAAGATAGGAACTGCCAATACGCTCGATGCCGTATCCAAAATTACCGGCAGCCCGGTACAAAGGGCTGATAGTGTAAGCTTCAGCAGCGGGATCATTCCAAATGTAGGGCAGGAGGCAAAAGTAGTAGGTGCTGTATTCAATAAGCAGCGTGCCACAAAGCCCAGTTCGGCTATTGCTGGTAATGGGGGCGTATTTGTAATAAAGACGGAAGGCGTAACTGCCGTACCGAATCTTGCGGGAGATGTAAAGCAGCAAAGGGAGGCGATTCTTGCTCAAACAAAGCAGAGTGCGGGTTTCAGATCGCTTGAAGTGCTGAGAAAAGCAGCTAAAGTGAAAGATGATCGTGCCAAATTCTTCTAAAATATCATCCGGTTTATAGCAACGGGGCTGTGTCGACCTTTCGAGACAGCCCCGTTTTATGGGGTCAATCGATCAGGAGACAGCTTCGTTGTTACGGCTGTTGCAACAAAACAGCTCTATATTGGTTATTTTTATAGAACAAATGTTGCAGGATGAGTGAAGCGATAATTAATAAGGTAGCTGAAAGTGGATTGCAAGAACTGAATCTCGAGAGCTTTTATCCTAAGGGAGATATTGCGGTTTTCGATCTGAAGGACTATCTTTTTATGGGGCTTATATTGAAAGAGAAGGATTTTAGGGAAGCGTTGAAGAACTACGATTTCTCCGTATACCAGCACAAATATGTTGCGGTGCACTGCAGTGCAGATGCCATTATTCCCATGTGGGCATATATGTTAGCAGCCTCCTATATTCAGCCCTTCGCTAAAGACGTGATTGCCGGGGATGAAGCTTTTGCTCACAAAGTAGTATTTCTAAAAAACCTGGCTGCAATAAATATGAGTGATTACGCCGATAAAAGAATTGTTGTAAAAGGATGTGGGGACCTGCCGGTGGGGGAATTCGCTTATCTTGAAATCACCCGGCTGCTTCGCCCCGTGGCGAAGAGTATTATGTATGGTGAACCCTGTAGCACTGTTCCGGTTTATAAAAAACCGAAGTAAAACAGCACTCTTTATACCTGCTGCTGTAGTTTCAATGCGCGTTCCAGGTCTGCCGGAGTATCTATGGCAACACTTCTAAAGTTGGCAACTCCCATTCTGATGGGTACTCCATGGGAAAGATAGCGCAGTTGTTCCAGCTTTTCGATCTTCTCCAGGGCAGCAGGCTGCCAGGTAGTGAATTCGATGAGGGTGTGTTTACGAAAGCCATAAACACCTATATGCAGAAAATAATCAACAGCCACATGAGAATCTGCCGCGTAGGGAATGGCAGCCCTGCTGAAGTACAGGGCATTGTTTTCTTTATCTACCACTACTTTCACGTTGTGCGGGTCGTTGATCTCCATGAGATCATCCATCTTACGCATCAATGAACCCACTAGTACGCGTGGATCTTTAAAAAGATTAACCAGGGTTTCTAAAGGCTCTTTCCGGATAAATGGTTCATCACCCTGCACATTTATAATTACATCCACATCCATGTTAGCAACAGCTTCGGCAATACGGTCGCTTCCACTTTCGTGTTCTTTGATGCTCATGATGGACACACCACCGTGATCCGTTATTTCTTTGAAAATAATCTCGCTGTCGGTAACCACTGCTACCTGGTTGAAAAGGCCTGTGGCTACCGTGTTATCGTAGGTATGCCTTATTACGGTTTTGTCGCCAAGCATCTGCATCAACTTGCCGGGAAAGCGCGTGGCTGCATAGCGTGCAGGTATCATGGCTATTGTTCTCATTGCAACAAATATAAAAAGGATTCGTAGGTTTTTTATTTGGAAATATCTAAATCCTGAAAATCCTGATTATATTTGAACAGAACCGCACTCAACGTCCGCTGCCAGATTTTTTATCTCAAAACTGACTGACATGTACACGAATGAATTGTTAGCGGCGTATGTTAATGACCCTGACACCTGGGACGAGATGTATAAATATCCTGAAGTGCGTGAGCAATACCGTGGTGTGGTCGATTTCATGCAGCAACTGAGTATCGAGGAGTTGAACAGGAAGGAAGAACAGGCCCGCAGGTTGTTTATGAGCCAGGGCATCACATTTACGGTTTACAATAGTGGAGAGGGTATCGAGAAGATTTTCCCATTTGATATTATCCCCAGGATCATCACGAGCTCAGAATGGAATTATATTGAAAAAGGAATCCGTCAGCGGTTAAAGGCACTCAATCTTTTTCTTAAAGATGTTTATAACGAGCAGTTCATCATTAAAGATGGCCTGGTGCCTGCCGAGATGATTTACAGTTGTCCGCATTTTCTGCGGGAAATGCATGCCTGCCCCGTTCCCTATGATATTTATGTGCATATAGCCGGTATCGACCTCATTCGGAATAATGACGGCACTTTCTATATTTTGGAAGACAACCTGCGTACGCCCAGCGGCGTGAGTTATATGCTGGAGAACCGGGAGATCACCAAACGCATTTTTCCAGATCTTCTTCCAAAGAATAACGTAAGAAGCGTAATGGAGTACCCAACGTTGCTACATAGGAATCTCGTGTCTATGTCGCCCCGGCAAACGGCTTACCCCACGATAGTACTGCTAACTCCAGGCGTTTACAATTCTGCTTACTTCGAACACACGACACTGGCCCGGCTAATGGGCGTGGAGCTTGTGGAGGGGCGGGATCTTGTGGTGGATAATCACAGAGTGTATATGAAAACGACAGGCGGGTTGCAACAGGTAGATGTGATTTACCGCCGTGTAGACGACGAGTTCCTGGATCCGCTGGTATTCAATACAGGAAGTTTACTTGGTGTAGGCGGATTGATGAGCGCGTACCGGAAAGGCAATGTAGCCATCGTTAATGCCGTAGGTAATGGAGTGGCAGACGACAAAGCTATTTATACCTACGTGCCTTCCATGATAAGATACTATCTGAATGAGGAACCTATTCTGAAGAACGTTCCAACATATCAATTGGGCAATATAGACGAGCGGGAGCATGTATTTGCAAATATGAACCAGATGGTAATTAAGAAAACGAACGAGAGCGGTGGCTATGGTATGTTGATGGGGAATGCGGCAACAGAAGAGGAAATGGAAATCTATAAAAAAGAAATTGTAAAAGACCCGCGGCAATTCATTGCCCAGCCCATCATCAGCTTGTCATCCGCACCCTGCTACCTCAATGGCCAGCTGCAGCCCAGAAGGATCGATTTAAGGCCTTATGCGCTTGCGGGGCCAGAGGGAATAGAGATCGTACCAGGAGGCCTCACCCGGGTAGCGTTAAGGGAAGGATCGATGGTAGTGAACTCCTCGCAGGGGGGTGGAAGTAAAGATACCTGGGTGCTTTTTGATTGATCATTAATAAAACTTTTCACTGAAATATGTTAAGCCGAGTAGCCGACAGTTTGTATTGGATGAGCAGGTACATGGAGAGAAGTGATGGTATTTTAAGAATGCTTAAGATCAATTACGCATCTTCTCAGGACGATCTCCAGGATTTTTCGTGGGATTCAGTGCTTAAGCTGTTTACACCTACTGAAGAAGAAAGAGCCCGGCTTTTGGTAGATGAGGGCAGATGGGCACTCCATTTTATGGTTTGCGAAAGAGAAAACCCCAACGCGGTGGTGAACATCGTTACCAAAGCAAGGGAAAATGCCAGAAGTGTTCAGGACCATATCACCAAAGAGCTCTGGCAGTGCCTGAACGATTTCTACCATTCCGTGAGAGACGGGGGGCTTGCCAAGTCGCTTTATAAGGAAGATCCCATTACCATTTTGGATACGCTGGTAAAACAGGGACTGCTATTTGTAGGTACAGGAGATATAACGATGGCCAGGGGAGAGGGTTTTGCCTTCATGAATATTGGCCGGTTTCTGGAAAGAGCCATTCTGACAGCTGATATTCTTGACGTAAAGATCAGTGATATGGGATTCAGCAACGACGACAGTGACGATACTACCTATTGGAAGTATATGTTATTATCAATTTCAGGATATGAGCTGTATCTTAAAACCTATCGCAGTGGTTTTGAAGCAAAAAAAGTAGTGGAACAAATTGTATTGAACAATAATTTTCCTAGATCTATTTTATACTCAATCAACCGGTTGCATCGTTATTTTGAACAATTGAAGACGGAGGGTAATTCCGAGAACTACAGGAAGGTTGATTTTCTGATAGGGAAGATCAAGAGTAAGGTGCGTTACTCCACTGTAGATTCCATCATGCAGCAAGGGCTTCATTCCTATTTAAAGGAAGTAAAGTCTGAGCTGTACATTATCGGAAATACGCTTAATCAACAATTTTTTGCTTACTCATAACTCAATTAAATGCCCAGATTTCAGATTCATCATATTACTGAATACAATTATACCGCTATGGTGCGCGATAGCGCCAACCAGGTTATTCTTTTTCCTGTGAAAGATGAATACCAGGAAGTGCTTAAGCACGAATTACTAATAAGTGGCGAGCCGCATGTGGATATCCACAAGGATTATTTCGGCAACGATGTAGGATCTTTCATGCGCGCAGAGCCGCACAAAAGGCTGATGATCGATTGCAAGATGGCGGTAATCACGAAATCAAGGCCGCTGCCCCTGGATAATTTTGCGATCGAGGATCAGTGGGAACACCTGAGACAGATCCGGTGCCAGGTGCCATATATCGATTTCTTAAAAGTAGATCATTTCGATGGTATAGAGGAAATGCGGAATTATGTGAACAGCATCAATTCTTCACTGCTTACACCACTGCAAACCTCACTTGACCTCACTAAATATGTATATGAGAACTTCTTATATATAAAAGGAATCACTACAGTAGAGACGACCCTAACTGAGATTTGGTCGCTTAAAGCCGGTGTATGCCAGGATTTCGCGCACATTCTTTCGGCGTTACTCCGGACGCTTAAAATACCGGCGAGGTATGTAAGTGGCTATATCTGCCCCAATAAAAACGGGATGCGGGGAGAAGGTGCAACGCATGCATGGGTGGAGGCATATATCCCTTTTTACGGCTGGCTGGGGTTTGATCCTACTAATAACTGCCTGGTACAGGATCTTCATGTGCGCCTGGCCGTGGGCAGGAGCTTTAGCGATTGCTCGCCGGTAAAAGGAACTTATAAGGGTATATCCGATCACAAGCTGGAAGTTGGGGTATCGGTTTCGTACGAAAACGGGCAGATGAGTTCGGAGTCGCCATCGTTCGTAACGCTTCAGCAGGCAAGCTCGGCAGAAAAGGCACAAACGAATAGCTGGAGAAAACACATGGAGATCATGCAACAACAACAGCAGCAGCAACAACAGCAACAGGAGCAACAGCTTCAGCAGTAGTGGTAGGGCGTTTGAATTAATTATTGAGCATCAGAGGCATCACCAGCATCAGCAGTTCCTCATTCTCGTCCACTTCT
>JACMJX010000304.1 GCA_014380425.1 Chitinophagaceae bacterium
ATTACGGCGCACAAACACAACGTTCAATCGATAATTTCAAGATCGCCCAGGATATTAACAAGATGCCAAAAGAAATAATTCGTGCATTTGCCTATCTCAAAAAAGCCGCCGCTATTACCAATTATGAAGCAGGCGTACTTCCGAAAGAAAAAAGCGACCTTATAGGTAAAGTGTGCGAAGAGATCCTGGAAGGCAAACTGGATGATTACTTTCCATTGGTGGTATGGCAGACAGGTAGTGGCACTCAAAGTAACATGAATGTAAACGAGGTGGTTGCTTACCGTGGTCATGTGTTGAACGGTGGTAAGTTGGGCGACAAAGATAAATTTCTTCACCCGAATGACGACGTGAATAAATCACAATCTTCCAACGATACGTTTCCTACAGCAATGCATATTGCTGCTTATAAGATGCTAGTTGAAACGACCATTCCCGGCATTGAAAAACTGCGTGACACCTTGCAGGAAAAAAGTACCCAGTTTATGAAGGTGGTTAAGATAGGCCGTACTCATTTTATGGATGCCACTCCCCTTACTGTAGGCCAGGAGTTTAGTGGTTATGTGTCTCAACTGAATCATGGGCTGAAAGCGTTAAAGAATACATTCTCTCATCTTTCCGAGCTTGCCCTCGGAGGTACGGCTGTAGGAACAGGCATCAATACGCCTGAAGGTTATGCTGAAAATGTTGCCCGCCATATAGCTGCTCTTACAAATATTCCCTTTGTAACCGCAGAAAATAAATTCGAAGCCCTCGCAGCTCATGACGCCATAGTAGAAGCGCATGGTGCACTTAAAACAATAGCAGTAAGCCTAATGAAGATTGCTAATGATGTTCGTATGCTTTCCTCCGGCCCCCGTAGCGGTATCGGCGAACTTTTTATTCCAGACAACGAGCCAGGCTCTTCCATCATGCCTGGGAAAGTAAATCCTACACAGTCAGAAGCACTTACCATGATTGCCGCGCAGGTGCTGGGCAACGATGTAGCTATCAATGTTGGCGGTGCCATGGGCCATTTCGAGCTGAATGTATTCAAACCATTGATGATCTTCAATTTCTTGCACAGCGCAAGACTGATCGGAGAAGGATGTGTTAGCTTCAACGACAAATGTGCAGTTGGTATAGAGCCGATTGAAGCGAACATCAAAAGACATGTTGATAATTCCCTCATGCTGGTAACCTCTCTCAATACAAAGATCGGTTACTACAAAGCAGCCGAAATAGCCCAGAAAGCCCATAAAGAAGGAACGACATTGAAAGAAATGGCTGTAAAACTCGGATATGTAACCCCCGAGCAATTCGACGAATGGGTAGTTCCGGCTGGTATGGTAGGAAAAATATAACCAGTAAATTGCCTGCAAGGCCCGTTGCCTGCCAACATCATCGTCCTCCTCTTTTTCAGCGGCAACTTACCTTGTGGGCTGATTGAAAAACCTTTTCTGGAAAATCAAAATAGCGATGACACCTGTAGAAATGGAGGCATCTGCAATATTGAACACCGGACTAAAAAACTCGAATTCTTCACCTCCCACGAAAGGAAACCAGGAAGGGTAATGAGATCGAATGATGGGGAAGTATAACATATCGACCACTTTGCCGTGCAAGAATCCTGCATAGCCTTTCGCAGGGAAGAGGCTTGCTACATTAGTATATGTACTTTCCTCGAAGATCATTCCATAAAACATGCTATCTATCAGATTACCGAGCGCACCAGCAAAGATCAATCCTACGCACATTACGAAACCGTTATGGTATCTTTTCCTGATAATATCGAGAATATAGAAAACTCCGAATATCACAGCTACCAGGCGGAAAAGAGTGAGCGCCATTTTACCCCATTCCCCTCCGAATTTCCATCCCCAGGCCATTCCCTCATTCTCTACGAAATATATCTGGAACCATTCCTGTTTCCAACCGAAAGGACGGATACCACGATCATAAGGGCTCAGCATTTGATGATACTCGTCCCAATTATAACTTAAAGGCATATTCGTTTTAATCCAGACCTTCAATATCTGGTCGATCAGAATCACTACAAGTATCAACAAAAATACATTCCGTGCCTTCACTCAATTGATTTTAGGAAGCAAATATATTGGAAAAAAGGGGACTAGGCTTCTTCAAAATAAACCCGTCTTACACGCTGCGAAATCCCTGTCATTATCTCGTAAGCGATGGTTTTTGCCCACTTAGCCAGCTCCTGTATCAGAATTTCTTTTCCAAACACGATCACTTCGTCCCCTTCTTCCACTCCCGCGATGCCGGTAATGTCTATCATCGTCATATCCATGCATACATTCCCGATCACCGGTGCAAGCTTGCCTCGCAGGTACATTTTCCCTACCCCCATGCTTAATCGTCGCGGATAGCCATCACCGTATCCCAAGCGCACTGTCGCAACCACAGAATCACGCTTTGCCACGCCCTTTCGTCCGTAACCAACTGTCTCACCTTTTTTAATACTTTTGATCTGTGATATCGTTGTTTTAAGAGTGGATACTTCACGAAGGTTTATTGCACTCGCATTACCGCTGTCAATTCCGTAGAGGCCGATACCGAGTCGCACCATATCCAATTGCAATTCGGGATGCCTGCTGATACCGGAGGTATTTGTTATGTGTTTAATGAAAGGATAGCCACAGGCTTCTTCAATGGCAGTGCAGGCTTCCATCAACTGCTTCCCCTGGTTTTTTGTAAATGCGTCATGCACAGGGTCTTCGCCGGCTACCAGGTGACTAAACACGCTTTTTATTTTTAAGTCACTTTGAGGCAGTAACGTTGCCAGCTCAGAAAGATCGCTAAGTAGAAAGCCCGATCTATTCATCCCTGTTTCTATTTCAATATGTACCGGAAAATCTTGGATGAATTGATCGCGAAGAAATTCAATGAACGACTTCAGCAGACTCAATGAATAAATAACAGGCTCCAGGTTGAACTGCCTTAATGCATCAAAGCTGGATGGATCTGCATTCATAACCATAATCGGTAGCGCTATTCCTGCTTTACGCAATTCCACTCCTTCATCAGCATACGCCACGGCCAGGTAATCCACTTTATGAAACTGTAATAAGTTGGCGATTTCATAACTGCCACTGCCATAAGAAAATGATTTTACCATTACCATCAGCTTTGTTGATGGCTTTAGCATACGCTGGTATTCAGTAAGGTTATGCAGCAGGGCACTGAGATTTATTTCAAGAACTGTTTTGTGCACTTTCTGTTCCAGCAACTGACTAATATGCTCAAACATAAACACGCGCGCTCCCTTTAGCAGGATACTTTCATTACTGAATTCGAGGTTGTAAAAGTCCTTTCTAAATGCATCAGTGTCGGGATAGAAGACTGACCACACACCGGGAAGTCGTTCGAAGGATTGCCGCTGCTTACTCATCTGGGCACCGATACCTATCAGGCGGTTCACCTGCTTCTGCGCCAGCAAACCAGCGACCTCTTCGTAAAGCTCATTTTCAGCCCTGCCACTTTGAAGAATGTCGGAAAGTATTACCGTTCTTGTTGGATGCTGTTGTTGCTGACTTAAAAAATCAAGCGCGATCCTGAAGGAGTTTAAATCGGTACTGTAACTGTCGTTGATGATTGAACAGTTATTAATGCCCTTCTTCAATTCAAGTCGCATAGGCAGATTGCCGAGCTTTGCCATTCGTTTGTTGATGAAAAGAGGGTCAATTTTCAAGTAGAGCAACACGCAGTAGCAGGTAATGGCATTCTCCACAGACGCGTCATCAGTAAAAGGAATCATGAAAGAAATTTCATCATGGCGATACTCGGCACTGATGTAAGTACTTCCGCCTTTTCTCAAAATGGAGATGATTCGAAAAGCAGCGTCCGTTCTCGTGCTCCAGCTAAAAAGCGTAAGGTTTGTAGAAGTTATCCCTCCTCTTAACTGTTGCATATATGCGGCAATCCCCTCGTTAATAACAGGGTAGTCTTGGCAGTAAATAAGTGCCTCCACATTTTTGAACAATTGAAGCTTCTCATTCACTTTTTGCCGCATATTCAAAAATCCTTCATTATGAGCTTCTCCAATATTAGTAAACACCCCAATTGAAGGCCGTATTATTTTCTCCAGCTTTTCCATTTCGCCGCTTTCGGACACACCTGCTTCGAAAATACCGAGTTGATGCTTTTCATTAATCTGCCACACACTTAATGGCACACCTATTTGTGAATTATAACTCTTTGGACTTCTTACAATATTATATTTCTCCTCCAGAAACTGGTTAAGCCATTCTTTTACAATTGTTTTGCCGTTGCTTCCTGTAATTCCAATTACGGGAATGGTAAATTGTTTACGATGCGAGGTAGCGAGATCTTGTAATGCTTTAAGACTGTCTCGTACATAAATGAAATTAGAACCAGGAAAGGCCCCGGTATCGGTGCGATCACACACCATAAAGTTGCGCACCCCTTTTTCATATAGATCCCCTATAAACTGGTAACCATTACGGCGCGAACCTTTCAGTGCGAAAAACAGGGAGCCCGAAGGAAATACAACCTTCCTGCTATCTATTAAAAGGTGTTCTATGATGTAATTCTCACTTTTTAACAACCATTCCCCTCGTACGATCCCTGATATTTCTTCAATCGTATATTTCATAATGTATGTAAGAAAGCCTTCTTTTATTATCAGGTAATACGCTCATCCTTCACTTCATTATTGGATACCTGAATAGAATAAACAATAGAAGCAAGAATGCATACGATTATCACCAAAAGGGAAATATATACTGGTACTTTAACGTGAAAAAATTCCACAAGCATTTTCATCCCGATAAAGATCAGAACAATTGCTATGCCCTGCTGTAGATACCTGAATTTATTTACGGCGCCTTTCAATAGAAAGAATAAAGACCGGAGACCAAGAACAGCAAATATATTGGAAGTGTACACCACCATCGGCCGTTGAGAAATAGCAAAAACGGCGGGGATAGAATCAAGTGCGAAAACAATATCCGTACTGGCCAGCATAATAATTACTACGAAAGTGCTGGTATAATACTTCTTTCCGCTCACCCGTACCGAAAACTTACCACCGCCATCACTGGCGACAAGTGGCAAAAAACGCTTCAGAATTTTATATACACGGTTGCTTTCGAGATTGTGCTGCTCCCCTCCTTTAGCCGTAAACATCTTGATTCCGGTTATAAGTAAAATGGCCCCGAACACATAAAGCAGCCAAGCGAACCGCTCGATCAATTCTATACCCACTGCGATGAAAACAATCCTTAAAATAATTGCTATGAGGATACCTATCAGCAGCACTCGGGCATAATTCACCGGCTGAACGGAGAAAAAAGAAAATATCAGTATGAAAACAAAAATATTGTCGATACTAAGTGACCATTCCATAAGGTAAGCGCTCAGGTATTCAATCGCTACCACCGAGCCATCCTCCAGCCAGAGAAAAACAAAAAAGCCTACTGCGAGACCTACCCAAAACACGGTTTGCCAAAGCGCCTTTTTAATACTTATCGTCTCCGATTTTCTGCTAAGGAGTCCGAGGTCGATGACAAGCGCAACTATTAAGATAATGGCAAACACTAAATAAGTAAGTTGTACAGAACTCATTTGCTGAATTTCTTTTTACGGATGACCTGATAACTAATGCCAAAGATAATTACCAGTAAAATCGGTGCCATGATATTAATTGCCTGCCATAAGGTCTTATGCTCTTCTACCTTGCTTTTATCAAGAAGTCGTAATGTATAGTCTTTACTTCTTGTTTCCAATATGCCCGAATTATCGGTCAGGTACTCCAGGCAATTCACAATAAACTCCTGGTTAGCGTATACGTACTTGGAAAACATATTTTGTCCCATCAGCAAAGGTCCTTCATTCTGTGATACCGCATTAAGAACTATGTCTCCATCCGCTATTACGATCATTTTATTATCTGCCGTATCTGCGGGTAAAAATGGATAACCGATAGCAGACATACTATCTTTAACGGCAGCAGGTATCCGGTTCGCGTAAAGGGAAGAGAATCTCCCTTCCAATAACAAGGCAACAGGAACGTCCCGGCCAGAGAAGGCTTTCATATCTTCTTCGGTTTTAATACTTTGCAACATTACTTTAGCAGGCGTATTGAGTATTCTCGACTCCCCTGACGTACTCAGAAGTACTGTTTTACGAACACCTGCTGATTTCACTGTATCGACAGAATGTGGAAACTGGGTTGTGATATAGTCAAGGTTCTT
The DNA here is from genome assembly GCA_014380425.1 of Chitinophagaceae bacterium. Taxonomy (GTDB): domain Bacteria; phylum Bacteroidota; class Bacteroidia; order Chitinophagales; family Chitinophagaceae; genus JADCRZ01. The sequence goes on from JACMJX010000304.1 coordinate 6,213, forward strand.
GGCTATCGGATGGCCATTTGTATTTTGTAACAGGGGAAAGTAAGGCCAGGGAATCATCTCCATTTGCGGCTTGCCACCCATATCGCCTACCACCATTCCAAACTTGTCGGCATTAAGCCCTTGCACGAGATCCAGATTGATACGGGCACCGTACTTAAACAACATGTCTTCCAATCGAAGTCCACGATCAAAAGCGATAAACTCGCTTTGCGAACGCTGCAAACTATCCATCTCGGCATAAAGATTATCGATCATCCAGATCACTTTACCACCATGCATAATATACTGGTCAATCCGCAGCTTTTGCGCTTCTGTAAAAGGTACGGTTGGCTTTACTATCATAATAGCGTCGAAAATGGGGGGGATAATAGTTACCGAATCGAGCGGCAGGATCCGGAATTCATAGTTTGGCTTGATGGCATTCTCAACAAGCGAATATATATTATAAGAAACGGGCTGGCCATTACCTGCCAGATATCCTATTAATGGCACTTTTTCACGTGTCAGCTTATGAATCGAATGTGCGAATTTGTATTCCAACAGCGCTTCTGCGTTATTAAGAGAATTGATGCCATTAACAGCACTTTGACCTTGTAGCAGATCCACGGCAGTAACATTGTCTTTATAGTTTATTAGCGCTCCGGGATAAACATACCGTTCTTCTTGCCCTTCCCCTTCTTTGGCTTGTGCCTTCACGTTCATTGGCCTTAACCCCAACCGGCCAAGTGAGTCTAAAAACGCTGTTCTTGCTTCCTCATCCATGCCGTCGCCGGGCTTTGCAAAATTGAATTTAATATTCGTTCTTCCATACTCCTTGAATTCCTGCAGCAGTTCTTGCGTACTATTTGCCAGTTTCTTGAATCCTGCCGGCATTTCGCCGGAAAGAAACACAGTGATGGTCACCGTACCGTCCAGGTTTCTCAACATTTGCTTTACAGGCCGGGAGATCGTATATCTTTTTTCGGCAGTAAGATCGATTCTAAAATGCCAGGCCGCAGCAATACAATTTATAAGAACTATTAATAAAACGAAAGCGACTCCCCCGTATTTTTTATTCAGTAATTGCTCCATGAAGTCCGTCTTTTTAGCGGCGAATTAGTTGGCGGTTAGTAAAAAAAAGAAATATGCTGATAATACTTAAAAAATAAACTAGATCTCTACTATCGATCACCCCACGGCTAATGCTCCGGTAATGGAAGTCAATGCCGAGCATTTCGATGTAATAGTCTGCCCCTGCCCCTAAAGCGGGAATCCTGCTAATTGCATTGAAACCACTGTAAATGATAAAACAGGCGAATGCACTTACTATAAAAGCTATAACAGCATTATAAGTGAAGCTGCTGCACCATAAGCCCACAGCAGTGAAAACAGCCCCAAGAAATAACAATCCAACATAAGATCCTGCAGTAGCTCCGCGGTCGATACCGCCGATAGCAGAAAGCGATTGTACGGATATGGCATAGACAACGGTAGGCAGCAACGCGATAACAACCACTGCAAAACACCCCAGGTACTTGCCTAGCACGATCTGCTGGTGAGTGAGCGGCCTTGTTTTTAACAGCTCGAAAGTACCCCCACTAAACTCTTCTGAAAAACTTCTCATCGTAATTGCCGGAATAACTAGTAAGAGTAACCATGGAGCAAGTTCAAAAAACTGGTCAAGTGTACCATATCCGAAATCCAGAATATTGGAATCCGGAAAAACAAAAAGCATTAACCCGTTCAGTAAAAGAAAAGCAGTAATGGCAATGATTCCTGTAAGACTGCTGAAAAACTGGCTGAATTCCTTTTTTGCTATTGACCACATATTTTTAAATTATAATCTCACCGCAGCATGATCAAGAACAAGTTTATACTTTTCCTTGAAAATCTGCCCGATCCCGGATTATAAAAATATACCTTAAAAATTAATTTAAACTTTTTTTAACAGCAATGCAGCATATTTGGAAAACTGGATGTCTTATAATAGATGTACCGTCCTTGAAAAAAAATTAAACGGTTTATGGCTATACTATTTTCTAAAATATGTAACCGAAACCAACTGCAATACGAGATCCCGCTTTAGAGCGGGATCTTTGTTTTATTAAACATTCATTAATGCTGTTCAATGGAAGACTTCTGCCCTAAACTGCGAAACTTTCCCCGCAGGCGCAGCTCCTGCTTGCATTAGGATTGCTAAAATAAAATCCCTTGCCGTTTAGCCCGTCAGAAAAATCAAGCGTAGTGTTTACCAGGTAAAGGAAACTCTTAAGGTCGGTTACAACTTTGATCCCATTATCTTCAAAAGCCTGGTCAGATGGCTTAATTTCCTTATCGAAATCCATCTTATAACTCAGGCCAGAGCAACCACCACCTACAACAGACACGCGAAGAAAATACTCGCCACCGTCTGTAGCCGCCTCTTTTATCAACTCCGCCACTTTCACTCTTGCGTTGTCACTTACGTAAATCATAACTTGTTTTTTATTTCTGGCCTTACTTAAAGGCTAATTAAATTTCCTTATTTATCATCACTTCGGCTAATTCCGGGTTCATTTCTCTTAAAAGCCTCACTGCATTACTTACTTCGCGCACAACGTAATCTATTTCCTCTTCCGTGGTGAAACGCCCTAATGCAAAACGAAGGGAGGAGTAGGCAAGGTTATCCTCCAACCCTAGCGCCTTTAGTACATAAGATGGTTCGATAGAAGCTGAAGTACAGGCAGAACCCGAAGAAACAGCCACATTTTTATTAATTGATGTCAGCAGAACTTCGTTCCTGACAAAATTGAAAGAAAGATTGCTTACATGCGCCAATCGATGCATGGTACTACCATTTACATAAACATCTCCAAGGCCTATCAGGGAAGTCTCTAAACGGTTGCGCAGTAAACCAAGGCGAACTTGTTCTGCTTCTATTTGCTGCCCAGCCAGTTCACAGGCCTTGCCGAAGCCTACAATCGCCGGTACGTTCAAAGTACCGCTTCTGCGGTTTCTTTCATGCCCTCCCCCGTCCATCTGCGATATTAGGGTTACGCGGGGATTTCTCCTTCTCACGTATAACGCGCCGATACCCTTTGGCCCGTACATCTTGTGAGCACTAAGCGCCAGCAGATCAATCCCATCTCTATCAACATCCAGGTCAATTTTGCCTGCAGCCTGCGCCGCATCTGAAAAGAAAAGCACCCGGCGACGCCTTGCTATTTCGCTTATTTCTTGAACAGGCTGCAGAGTACCTGTCTCGTTGTTTGCATACATTACCGCAATCAGCACAGTCTCCGGACAGATAGCGGCCTCTAGCTCCTCAAGGTTAATTCTTCCATTGCTAGCTACCTTAAGGTAGGTAATGGAAGCTCCCTGCTTTTCGAGATGCCGGCAAGTATCCAACACGGCTTTGTGCTCCGTTTCAACAGTGATTATATGATTCCCCTTCATTTTATAGGCTTCAAAAACGCCCTTTATAGCCAGATTATCTGCCTCCGTTGCGCCGGATGTAAAAACAACTTCTTCAGGAATAGCTCCTATAAGCCGGGCAACCTGCTCCCGGGCGTGGTCTACCGCCTCCTTGGCAACCCAGCCAAAAGAGTGCGTCTGACTAGCGGAATTGCCATAATTTTCTGTAAAATAGGGCAACATCGACTCTACAACTTGCGGATCGCAGGGAGTAGTGGAATTATTGTCCAGATATACAGGAGATTTAACCATGGGCAAAGCCTACTTTTTCCTCTTATAACGCAAAATTAAACCTTATGTTTGAGAAACGCCAACAGCTTACCTTAAATGAAATAAATTTACAGCTAAAAAGACATGCTTAAAGTGGAGCACATCGGCATAGCGGTTGGAAGTCTGCGGGAATCTATCCCTCTTTTTGAAAAATTACTAAATACTCCTTGCTACAAAACGGAATCTGTAGTTGCAGAAAATGTAAACACGGTATTCTTTCATCAGGGCGAAACCAAGATCGAATTGCTCGAAAGCACCTCCCCAGAGGGGGCGATCGCGCGATTTTTAAAGACAAAAGGTGCTGGCATACATCATATCGCGTTTGAAGTGGAGGATATCGTGAAAGAAATGGAGCGTTTGACAAAAGAGGGCTTTTTACTCGTCAACCAGGCTCCGGTAAAAGGCGCTGATAACAAATTGATCTGCTTTTTTCATCCGAAAGGGACGGGAGGAGTTCTAATCGAACTTTGCCAGGAGATAAGAGACTGAGGCCAGCCGATGTGTTGTTAATTCCACCAGATAGGATATTTAACATGGTAAGGCATAAAAAGCCCCGCATTACTGCGGAGCCTCACTCTACCTACGAAACAAATAGTTGAATAACTTTTATTGCTTATATAAATACAAGTGATTTTAATTGAAACACTTTTCGATGATTTTATAAGAAGATACGTTACCGAGTCGGTTAAGGTTCTAACTCTATTTCTTTTCCAAGCCCTAATTTTGCAACGGCAAGTCTCGCCGCGATCTGGCTGGCATCTTTCTTATTGTAAGCCTTGCCCTGTGCGAGAAGCTCGCGGTCTACTACCGCTCCAACTGTAAAAAGACGTCTCCCCCCTTCAATGCGTTCATCGAGGGTTTCAAACTCCAGGTTTTTACCATTCTTGTTAGCCCATCCATACAATTTATTTTTATGGTTGATCTCCAGGTTTTCCAGGTCATCCATAAAAAGATGAGGAATAATAATTCGCTCCAATACCCACACTTTTGTTTTCCTGAATCCTTTATCCAGGTACACCGCTCCTACTACAGCCTCCAGCGTATTGCCGAAGATTTGGCTCATTTTTAGGGAGTTATCGAATTTATTGAAATTAGTGATCTTTTTAAAACCCATTTTAATCGCAATATCGTTCAAGGTAGTACGATTTACCATCTTGCTGCGCATCTCTGTAAGAAATCCCTCTTCTTTGTAGGGGTATTTCTTGAATAAAAAATCCGCCACAATTCCACTTAAAATGGCGTCGCCCAGGTATTCAAGCCGTTCATTGTTTTCTGAAGCGAGATCTCTGACAGAGCGGTGCGTGAGGGCAGCTTTATATAGAGGTACATCTCCTGGACTGAATCCGAGAACATTTTTAAGCTGTTTCTTATAGGAAGGAACACTTTTAGACTCTTTAAATAAATTTTCAAACAATCCCATTTACCTATGTATGACCCCCTAAAGGAGCTTGTTATTTAGCATACTTCTTAACGATTACAGCTGCATTGTGACCTCCAAATCCAAAGGTATTACTTAAAGCCGCACGAATAGTTCTTTTCTGTGCTTTATTGAAAGTAAAGTTAAGCCTGGGATCTAATTCGGGATCATCATTAAAATGGTTGATCGTAGGCGGAACGATATCCTCGTTCAAACTCATAATACAAGCGATGGCTTCAATAGCCCCAGCCGCACCTAGACAATGGCCTGTCATGGACTTGGTAGAGCTGATATTAAGTTGATATGCGTGTTCACCAAATACTTCCGCGATGGCCTTCAGTTCTGCACCGTCTCCAAGTGGCGTGGAGGTTCCATGGGTGTTGATATAGTCTATATCTGCAGGTGTCATTTCAGCATCTTCCAACGCAGCGAGCATTACATTTTTAGCACCCAGCCCTTCAGGATGCGGTGCGGTAATGTGATAAGCGTCGGCACTAGCGCCGCCGCCTGCTATTTCGCAGTAAATCTTTGCACCTCTTGCAAGGGCATGTTCCAGTTCTTCCAGCACCAGCACCGCTGCACCCTCCCCCATTACAAAGCCTTCCCTGTCTCTGTCATAAGGACGACTGGCCGTTTGTGGGTCGTCATTACGCTCGCTCAATGCCTTCATTGCATTGAAACCTCCTACACCGGCTTCACTAATTACACTTTCGCTTCCACCGGAAAGTATAATATCTGCTTTGCCCGATCTGATAGAATCCAGTGCGTCCACAATAGCATTCGTTGAAGATGCACAGGCGCTTACCACCGCGAAGTTGGGACCACGAAACCCATGTCTTATTGATATATGTCCTGATGCAATATCCAGGATCATTTTTGGTATGAAGAAAGGGTTGAAACGGGGAGTGCCATCGCCTTTCGCGAAATTCATCACTTCTTCCTGAAAAGTAATGAGGCCCCCAATTCCGCTGCCAAAGATCACACCTACCCTGTCTACATTCACGTTGTCTTTGGATATACCGGCATCTGTTACGGCCTGATCACTTGCAACAATAGCCGTTTGAGCAAAACGATCCAGTTTACGGGCATCCTTTTTATCGAGGTAATTAGTAGCATCAAACCCTTTCAACTCACAGGCAAACCGGGTCTTGAATTTGCCGGCATCGAAAAGCGTGATGAAATCAGCACCTGAAACACCGTTCTTCAAGCCGTTCCAGGATTCCTGCAGGTTAAGGCCCAAAGGCGTTAACGCTCCTATTCCTGTTACTACAACCCTTTTCGAACGCATATGGCTTTGCAGGTTTAAATAAATTAATAAATCCGCCTTCAGGGCATGAACGCTCAGAAGGCGGATTGCAAGATATTGCCTGTATAAAAGAAGCTACAGATTACTTAGCATGCTCTTCTAAGTAAGCGATAGCCTGACCAACAGTAGTAATGGTTTCAGCTTGCTCATCAGGAATAGAGATATTGAACTCTTTTTCAAATTCCATGATCAGCTCTACAGTGTCTAAGGAATCGGCGCCCAGATCATTGGTAAAGGAAGCTTCTGTTGTTACTTCTGCTTCATCTACACCTAATTTGTCAACAATGATCTTTTTTACTCTAGTAGCGATGTCTGACATTTTAGTAAAGTTTAGTTACGGCTGCAAAAATATAATTTTTGACTTAAAAGCAATCAGTTAGCAGTTTTTATTTTAAACTACTTTAGTAAATGGCTAAAAGCCACGCCAGAAGCGGGCTCCTGATGGCATTTTAATTTGGTTTCTGAGAAATAATTGTAAATTCGATTTATGGCATTAAAGATTCTAGATCACGGCAGCCCTGAATATCTTCAAATGGTAAAGCTTCGTAACGAGATTTTACGCAAGCCCCTTGGACTGGTGCTAAATGAGGAGGAATTGCTTCAAGAAAAGAATCAAATACTGATAGGTGCTTTTGAAGACGATGTGATGCTTGGCTGCTGCATGGTGGTTAAAGAGAGTGAACAAGAATGCAGACTTCGCCAAATGGCTGTTCTTAATACACTGCGTGGAAAAGGTGTAGGACGGGCAATTATGACTTTTGCGGAGAATATCGCCCGAGATCGGGGTTACAAAAGAATGGTTATGCATGCACGATCCACTGCTCTTGGTTTTTATGAAAAACTTGGCTATAAAACCTGCGGTGAGGAATTTATTGAGATTACCATCCCTCACTATATCATGCAAAAAGAACTCACTTCCAGAGAAGATCTTTCATTCTGATAATTTTTGCTAAAGCTTCTTTCCTCAGGCAGGCACTCCTGCTGAAGCTAATGGAAGCGACGCCGCTAAACGCTTCAAAAATTTCTCCAGTTCCAGCATTGATTTGATTTCGTCTACTACAAGCAGAAAGCTTTTACCAGTCTGTTTAAGCTTGCCTTTATTGGTCTGCGTTTGAAGAAATGTAAGAATGCCACGGAAAGTATCGGATTCAAAATACGGTGAATCGGGCTTGTTCACAAAGTAGCAACGTAAGATATCGTCTTTTAATGTCATCTTCTCGAAGCCAAGCTGCACAGCCATTTTGCGACAACGAACGGTAACGAACAAGTCTTCCACCGATGAAGGCATAGGACCAAAACGGTCTGTCATCTCATCATGAAACTGCTGTAGCTCTTTCTCCGTATCGCAGTTATCAAGGCGTGTATAAAGCGATAATCTTTCTGTAATGCTTTCTACATACTTGTCGGGTATCAGAATCTCTAGATCTGTATCGATCGTACAGTCCTGTACATAATCTTCGCGCAGTTCGATCTCGGTTTTGAAAAGCTCCCTGAACTCCGTACGCTTAAGCTCCCGGATGGCTTCGTCAAGAATTTTCTGGTATGTCTCAAAGCCTATATCCGCCATAAAACCACTTTGCTCGCCACCCAGCATGTTGCCAGCACCCCGTATATCAAGGTCACGCATGGCTATCTGAAAGCCGCTGCCTAGTTCGCTATGCTGTTCCAGGGTTTGAAGTCTTTTGCGTGAATCCGCAGGCAGGGTACTTACAGGCGGAGAAAGCAGGTAACAGAAAGCCTTCTTGTTACTACGGCCTACCCTACCCCTTAACTGGTGCAGATCGCTTAGCCCGAACTGATGTGCATTGTTTATTATGATCGTATTTACATTAGCTATATCCACACCGCTTTCTACTATATTGGTACACACCAGCACATCGTACTTCTTATCAATAAAATCCAAGATGCGCTCTTCCAGCTCATTACCTTCCAGTTGCCCGTGGGCAAAGCCGATGCTTAAATCAGGGCAAAGCCCTCTTATAAGTACTGCCATTTCACCGAGCCCGTGTACTCGGTTATGAATAAAGAAAACCTGTCCGCCACGTTCCGTTTCATAATAGATAGCATCCCTTATGAAATCATGATTGAAAACCTGTACCTCCGTTTGAATGGGCTGCCTGTTAGGTGGCGGTGTGTTGATGATACTGAGGTCCCTTGCACCCATCAAACTAAATTGCAATGTTCTGGGGATTGGCGTGGCGGTAAGCGTTAGGCAATCCACATTAGTACGAAGGGTTTTCAGCTTTTCTTTTGCTGCCACTCCAAACTTCTGTTCCTCATCGATGATCATAATACCGAGATTCTTGAACTTCACTTCCTTACCTAGAAGAGAATGGGTTCCTATAATAATATCTATCTTTCCTTCTTCTAATCGTTGCAAGGTTTCCCTCTTCTCTTTCGAGGACTTGAACCTGTTGACATAATCTACCTTTACCGGAAAATCCTTTAACCGCTCACTAAATGTTTTATAATGCTGAAAAGCGAGTATGGTAGTAGGAACCAGCACAGCTGCCTGCTTGCTATCACAACAGCTTTTAAATGCAGCTCTTATAGCTACTTCTGTTTTGCCAAAGCCTACATCTCCACACACCAGCCGGTCCATGGGTGAAGGTGCTTCCATATCCTTCTTCACATCAGCTGCGGCCTTGCTCTGATCGGGGGTATCCTCGTATATAAAGGAAGCCTCCAACTCGGTCTGCATATAGTTATCCGGCGAGTGCGGGAATCCTACCTGTGCTTTTCTTTGAGCATAAAGTTTGATGAGATCGAAAGCAATCTCTTTTACCTTGGTCTTGGTTTTTTCTTTCAGTTTTTGCCAGGCATCACTTCCAATCTTGTTTACCTTCGGCACAGTGCCTTCCTTGCCAGTGTACTTTGATATCTTATGCAGAGAGTTTATGTTGACGTATAAAATATCGTTATCCTTATAAAAGATCCGAACGGCCTCCTGCACCCTTCCATTTGTTTCTATCTTCTGTAAACCGCTATAAATCCCAAGGCCATGATCAATATGGGTTACATAATCACCGGGCTGTAGTTCTCTTAATGTACGCAGGGTGATTGCCTTATTCTTATTATAGGCCTGTTTTACCTTGTACTTGTGATAACGTTGAAAGATCTGATGATCGGTGTAGCAAACGATCTTAAGATCGTTATCTATAAATCCCTCATGTATGGAAACCGGAACGGGTGTAAACTGTATCTCTTCGTTTAGATCTTTAAAAATTGTATAAAGACGCTCTAATTGCTTCGGATTATCGGCAAACAAGTAAAGCGCATACTTCTGCGCTTCCCAGCTTTTAAGATCTTTTATCAGCAAATTAAACTGCCTGTTAAAAGAAGGCTGTGCTTTTGTATTAAACGAAATCTCATAACCTTTGAAATAGGAGCTATAGCCAAACTCTACTACCTGCTTTCTTTGAAGCAACAGCTCTATAATATCCGGGCCTGCAAAATCGGAAATGTTCACGGTTGTTTTTTCATTCAATCCTTCTTCTTCCTCAATGATCTTTTTCGATTTTGGAAGTACTGGCTCCTGTTGCTGCCTTGCCAGCAGCTCCATATAAAGTGACAGGTCTTCTTCCTGCACCAGCATCTTCTCTTTTACTACTTCCCAATCCTGTATCCATACAATGGTATTTTCAGTCATGAATTCAGGAAGGGTTACTTTCTCGGAACTTTCAAACTGCGTTTCTATATTGGGTATGATCGAAAGCTGCAACAGCTTGCGCTCGCTTAACTGGGTTTCCGGATCGAAGATCCTGATGGAATCGACATCATTACCGAAAAGCTCTATCCGGTAAGGCTTTTCATTGCCGAAGGAATAGATATCCAATATACCCCCCCGGAGTGCAAACTGCCCGGGCTCGTACACGAAATCGGTACGTTCGAAACCATAATTCACAAACTTCTCCATCATTCCATTCACGTCAATAGTATCTCCTGCCTTTATATAAATAATATTCCCGGAAATTGTTCCCGGAAGCACTACTTTCTCGAATAGCGCCTCGGGATAAGTTACAACTATCTTCTTATTGCCTCCGGCACTTAGCCTCGTCAGCGTTTCAGTGCGCAACATAACATGGCTGCTGTTTAGGAGCTTGAAGTTTTTCTTATTCTTAAATGAAGCCGGAAAATAAAATATATCTAGTGCTGCAGTAATGCTTTCCAGCGTATTATGGAAATAAGCTGCCTCCTCTGCATCATTTAATATAACCAGGTGGTTGAGCTTTGCGCAGCTCTCGTGCTTGAAAACAGACGCGATTATAAATTGGGAAGCGCTTCCCTGTAATCCTTTAAGATATGTTTTTTCACTGCCGGATATGCAAAGCCTGTCCGCAAGCTCAGAAAGGCGGGGGGAGTGAATAAATGATCCTGTTAACTCCTCTTTGTTCATTGGGAGTGCAAATATAAACTATTTACGGTTCTTTCTGAAAACAGGAAAGGCCATTGGGCTCCTTGCGGGCCTTTCATCTCCCAGCAATACGCCCCATTGTTTAAAGTTATCAGATCGGTCAAAAATAATCTTGAGCACAGCTATTATAGGTAGGGAAAGAAACATGCCAGACACTCCTGCAATAGCTCCTCCGATGATTACTCCGATAATAGTTGCAAGAGCATTGATTTTCACCTTAGACCCAACGATCCTTGGCATCAGGATATTATTATCAAGAAACTGTACGGCGGCAATAACGATCAGCACCGTTAAGATAGGGCCTAGCTCCTGGGAAGAGGTAAGCGTTAGTAGTACCGCTATCAGATTGCCCAGCAAAGCGCCTACATACGGAATAAGATTTAAAATAGCGAAGATTACCCCAATTAGTAATGCATGTTCAATACCCAAAATCATGAGTACTACGCCTAGTAATATTGTGATGTAGGTAATCTGGATCAGCAAACCAATTAAATAACTTTTGATGATACCCTGGGTCTCCTTCATCGCGTCTTCCAGCTTGGTGTGACTTTGTGACGGGAACCAAAGGAACACGAATTTTAACAGTAAGTTCTTATAGAACAGAATGAGAAAAATATAAATCGGCAATAAACCTACGAGCACGAACACAGAAGTAAGAGATGCAGCCGCCCCGCCCATCATGCTACCTGCGGAGTTCAACATCTGGCTACTTTGTTCACGGATGATCTCGAGTTGCCTTTCACTGGAAAAATGCGTTTTTTTATTAATCCAGGTGCTTATATTATTCAAATGACCTGTTACATTCTCCTGTAGCTGGGGAAAATCTGACACAAGATTAGCAATCTGCGCAGAAAAAAACCATACTATAAGTCCGGCAATAATGAAAACTGCCATGATACAAAGAGAAATGGCAAGCACTTCCGGTATTTTTTTTCTCCGGAGAAAACTGAGTAAAGGTAATAACACAAGACTTATAAAAAATGCCAGGAGTAAGGGCGTTAAAATACTACTTCCCAGAAATAGTACCATTCCCAACACATAAAGTCCGATAAGTTCAATGGATCTCCGGACGGTTACAGGTAATTCTTTCATTTATCAAATTTAGGGATTGCTACATCACTAAAGCGTCAATAATTATTCCGGCATTTACAACCTGGAACAAAAATTTAAATACGTACATTTAAAACTTCAACTACAGCTATGCGAAATAGAAACCCTCTTCCATTCTTAACTGCTTTACAGCAAAGCCCGTCAATGGATGAAAAAAGCTTACAATGTATGAAAGATAGGCAAGGTATATTTATCTTAAATCAATAATATGCTTCTTCCATGGGTTAAGGGAATTGTGATAAGGATTGAGCAAGAAAATTCGTCTACCCGAAGGTTCTGGATACAAGTGCCGGAAATGGAGACCTTTAATTTTAAACCCGGACAGTTCGTTACGCTTGATCTGCCCATACACGAGAAGCCTAACAAGCGTTGGAGAAGCTACTCTATCGCTTCCTGGCCCGACGGCTCTAATGTATTTGAGCTGGTAATAGTTTTCCTGGACTCCGGGCTCGGAACTACTTATCTATTTAATGAAGTGCTGCCGGGAGTTACCATTATGCTACGCGGTCCGGCTGGCGTATTTGTACTTCCTGAGAAACTGGAAAAAGATCTTTTTCTTATCTGTACGGGAACGGGCGTGGCTCCTTTCCGGTCGATGGTACATCATATCAAAAATCATGGTATAGTTTATCAGTCAATCTATCTCATCTTCGGTTGTAGAAAATGCTCGGATCTCCTTTACGGGAGCGAACTAAAAAATCTAGAGAACGAAATTCCGAGGTTTCATTACCTGCCCACCTTTTCTCAGGAAACAGAGGATAGCCTGGAAGTACGAAAGGGTTATGTTCATGCTGTTTATGAAGAAATAATTGCTGGCAAAATGCAATTCCCGCAGCAGCAAGTGCCTGCACATTTCTACCTTTGTGGATGGAAAAAGATGATAGAAGAGGCCAGGTTACGAATTATGGCAATGGGATACAACAAAAAAGATATTCATTTCGAGCTTTACGGCTAGCATAGGGTTACCTAAGCTTCTTCGTAGCACTCTTGTCATCGCTGTTGGTTTCTTTAATACTAACAACTGGAGTTTTTGAATCGGCACTTATTACCTGAAGTTGGGCAATTTCTTTCTGAAGGGAGAGAATTTCCGCATGGTTTTGGAGCATTTCATTCTCCAATGCACCAATTTTCTGCTTCATTCCTTTCAATTGCTGACGCCTTATAGCAAAGCCTGCAAACCCGGAAAACATCAACAAAAACAGTATCACAAACAGGTTCAAATGAATTTCAATTGAAGGCATAACAAGTTAATTTTACTTATTTCAGCAGGTCAGTTTGGCTTTATTGCTGATTAAACGTTAGGTACGGACTTTAAATTATGACCATTTATTTCCTGCTGAACCAGTTCCCGAACTCGTGCCTGTGGCACCCGTTCCTGCTTCATACTATCCCGGTACCTGATAGTAACTGTCTGATCCTCTTTGGTTTGATGATCGATAGTAACGCAAAAGGGAGTTCCTATCGCATCCATTCTCCGGTATCTCTTACCAATTGCATCCTTTTCCTCGTAAAAGCAGCGAAAATAGTGCTTACATTCATTCATCAGCTCTCGTGCGATCTCCGGTAACCCATCCCTTTTCAATAACGGCAAAACTGCCAGTTTTATTGGCGACAACATGGCAGGAATTCGTAAAACTACTCGACTGTCCTCTTTTTCCGCTGTGCTGAGGTCTTCTTCATAATACGCTTCGCTTAGGATCATCAGAAAAGTTCTGTCCAGCCCAATAGAAGTTTCAATCA
>JACMJX010000305.1 GCA_014380425.1 Chitinophagaceae bacterium
TAAGAAATTATATTCCGGAGGTTCGATTGATATCGGGCATGTTAACCGTTCCAGTTGCTCCCGTTACGGAAACCTAGTTGGTGCCATTCCAGGGGCCTGTAAGAACACAATTATTTGGTTATTTGAATGCAATGTTTACCGGAAGAACCTTCTGCAAAAGAGAACATCATCGCGAATAAATACTGATAAATGCAACGTTTTAAAAACAGTAATGAAAGCATGATGTTATCTTCATTCTAGGTTCATCCTAGGTAGATACTAGGTAGATCCTAGGTACATTGTAGGCAGATGAGCCTAGAATCTACCTAGGATCTACCTAGGATAAACGTAGTATTTACCTAGGATTATGCTTATTTAGCTATTATAATAAGCATCCCATAATCCTGTTAGTGTCGCTAACAACTTTTCACAGGGCAACCAAGTCGCTTGAGGGTTTGTTGCCATGAATAAATACTGCGGAAACAGGTTATGCGGAGAAATTGACTGTGAAGCCCCGTTACTGGGTGATAATGACGAAAAGGAAGGCATTAACGGCTCGATAGGAGAAAAGGGTAGGATAGGGATATAAAAAAAGGCCGCCTTGTTAGGGCAGCCTTTAAAAGACGTTTAATGCAGGGTCAGTTCTTGTTAAAGATAAACTGAAAAGGTTTTAATTCCTCCTTACTAAGGAGCTTGTAAAGCTTTTTATGATTGTCGATGATGATGTACTTGTTGAGATCAAATACTTCACTGGCAATACAAAAGTTTTCAAGCGTTTCTACGTGAAACAGGATTTCATTCAGCTGCTCCAGTTCAAACTCCATAGATAGTTCACTTCTAGACTCATCCTTTAGCAATACAAGCAAATCGCGATTAGGTGTTTTCATTTCCATTAGATTTAATATCCTACATATCCCTTATGAACACCACACCCACAGCCCTTTTTAGAGCCACTCATACGACCGGAACTGCTACAACTTGCTATTGTGACACTTAGGGCCAGCATCAGGAAAAAAAAGATATTGCGGGGCTTATTCATAGATTTGATGTGTAATTTAAAACTATTTTCTTAACAATTTAGTATTAAGTATTGAAAGATACAACAAAAAACAATGCCAATCGCACGAAAAAACCTATAATTCTTGTGGCTCCTTTAGATTGGGGATTGGGTCACGCAACAAGATGCATTCCACTTATCAAATATTTACAATTAATTGATTATGAGGTAATTATAGCCTCAGATGGACCCCAAGCACAGCTCCTGGCTGAAGAGTTTAAGGGGATTCGATGCGTTTATCTGCAAGGTTATGAGCTTAAATATGCGAAGTCTCACCTGGGTACTTCATTAAAAATAATCTTGCAAGTGCCAAAAATCTTGACCGCCATCAAGAGGGAAAAAGCATGGTTGCATTCGTTTCTTGCAAAAAACCAGGTAGATGGCATTATTTCTGATAACCGATATGGCCTTTTTCATTCCCATATACCTTCCGCAATAATTACTCACCAGCTGCTTGTAAAAAGCTTCTGGAAGGGAATAGGGGAGCGGTGGATGCAGCGTCTGCACTACCGTTTCATTGGAAGATTCAAGGCATGTTGGGTACCAGATTATGCTGGTATTCCTAACCTGGCCGGGAAGCTATCGCACCCTTTGCAATTGCCTTCTATTCCTGTAAGTTATACAGGGCCGTTAACCAGGTTTAAAGCGGTGCAGGTTAACTCCGTCACAAACGTGCTGATAATTCTATCGGGGCCTGAACCGCAACGGACAATACTAGAAAAGATGCTCTTGGCAGATCTCCAGGAGTTTAATGAACCGGCTATAATTGTTCGTGGTTTGCCAGGGCAGTTGCAGCCTATTCAGGGTTTTAATAAAGTAACTATTTACAATCACTTAAAGGCAGAGGAGTTAAATGAAATAGTGAATAGCGCGCAAATAGTGATAAGCAGATCAGGATATTCCACTGTTATGGATCTTATGACCTTACAGAAGCGATGCATTTTTATTCCTACACCGGGCCAAACGGAGCAGCTCTACCTGGCTCGCTATCTGGCATCAGGAAATCATTGCGTGTTTTATTCGCAGGGTAAGTTCTCACTTCAAAAAGCGCTCGACGAAATCCGTAATCGAACTCTTACTCCTTTTGAAGCTGCGGCCGGTAATGGCTATGAGAAGTTGCTCAGAGACCTTCCCCATTTATAAAGTTTATAAGAGAGGCGGTATTTTTTACCTTAAGTTTTTTAAGGATATTATGCCGGTGCACTTCTACGGTTTTATAAGATATACTAAGCGAGCCCGCTATCTCTTTGGAGGACTGCCCATCCTTCAGCAGGTTGATCACTTCTATCTCCCTTTCTGACAAATGATTTAAGCCACTGGGTTCTTCTTCTTCATTCATCAATTGGTGCGAGAGAATATTTTTAACCTCGTCGCAGATATAAATATTGCCTTTGTGAACATCTACCACCGCGTCCATCATTTCCTGCCGGGGAGAGTTTTTGGTTACATAACCCCGGGCCCCCATCCTCAACATCTTCTTTGCATAAGTAGGTTGTGAATGCATTGAAACCGCAATTACTTTAGAGCCAGGTGAATACTTTCGTAGTAGTTTAAGCACATCAAACCCGTTTAAAGGCGTCATGTTTATATCAAGTAAGACGATATTAGGTCGAAGTTCTTTAGCAATGCCGATGGCTTTTTCTCCATCTCCTGTTTCTGCTACAACCTCGAACCCCTCATTCTTCCCCAGTAAAAAAGACCATGTTTCCCTGATTAACGTATGGTCGTCAATAATCATGATTGTGATTTTTTCCATAATAACCGGCAATTTTAATGATGATAGCCAAAAAATAATAACCCTTTACAAGGGCTTGTTTTACTAAAACTGATTTTCGTGTTAGAGGAACGTTTTAAATAAATGGCTGTATAAGATATTTTCATAGTTTTCTAAGGTTCTTGAATATGCACCGGCTTTCAGGAAACGGATAATATTACCCTAAATTAATAAAAAAGAGAAGTAATAACAAAAAAGCAGACAACTTAATATCCTCTTACATTTTTTCCTTCAAAGAAATTGATGAAAGCGCTGTTTACAACACGGTTACCGCCTGGAGTGGGGTAATTGCCTGTAAAATACCAGTCGCCCGTATTAGTAGGGCATGCTTCATGAAGTGATTCAATTGTTTGGTATATAACCTGGATAGGCAATTTCAGCCCTTCCGGCGTTATCAGTTCGGCGATCTTTGCGGATATTTCCTCTGGGGTAAAGGGCTTGTAAATCTTACGTACCAGGTTCTCGGAATGCAGCTGGTTATTCCTGACCAGCTCTTTACAATCATCGTACACTTCTTGAAGAACGCATTCCATGTCCTTTGCTTTTAGCAGCTCTATCGCCGCGCGAAATGCTATAAAGTCACCCAATTTACTCATGTCGATTCCATAGCAATCGGGATAGCGAATCTGTGGTGCGGACGAGATAATGATTATTTTTTTCGGTTCAAGCCTTGCCAGCATTCTAACGATGCTTTCCTTCAGCGTGGTACCGCGCACTATTGAATCATCTATTACCACAATGGTGTCCATATCTTTTCTAACTGTACCATAGGTAATATCATACACGTGCTGTACTAGTTCATTCCGGCTGACGTCTTCGGTAATAAACGTGCGCATCTTTACGTCTTTGATGGCAATCTTCTCCATGCGGATTCTGCGGTTGATCATTTCTGCTAACTTCTCGTCGTCGTAATCCTTGTTCCAGCTAAGTATCCGCTGTATTTTTACTTTATTAAGATAATCCTCCATTCCCTTTACAAGGCCATAAAATGCCACTTCCGCAGTATTGGGAATAAAAGAAAAAATGGTGTTCTTCAGATCGTAATCTATTGCCTTAAGAATAGTATCACTTAAGTTATATCCCAGTGCATTTCTCTCCCGGTAGATCTTTTCATCATTACCTCTGGAGAAATAGATCCGCTCGAAACTGCAGGCCCTCCGTTCTTTAGGTTCGAGGATTTGCTCTAATGAATAACTGCCGTCCTTTTTTACGATAAGTGCCTGCCCTGGCATCAACTCCTGCACTTCATTTTCACCTACGTTAAAAGTGGTGCGGATAGCCGCCCTTTCTGAAGCAGCGACAATTACATCTTCATTGATATAATAGTAAGAGGGCCGAATGCCATGCGCATCTCGGATTACAAAGCTATCACCACTGCCAAGTAGTCCTCCGATATGGTATCCGCCGTCAAAAAGTTTTGTTGATTTTCTCAGCACACCTGCCAGGTCTAGCTCGCCGGGACTACGTTCGTCTTCCTGCACCAGAAACTTGTGCAGCACTTCCATCATGGCAGCAAGATCACTTTGCTTTTGAAACACACCGGGTTCTATATTAACAAGGTTGAAAAGCTCTTCGGTGTTTACGAGGTTGAAATTACCGGCAAGGGAAAGATTTCTTGAGGGAATTACATCCCTTTTTATAAATGGATGGCAGAACTCCACATTGTTTCTACCCTGAGTTCCATAGCGAAGGTGACCAAGTAGTAATTCTCCAAGAAAACGGATATGTCCTTTCATCAGGCCCGGATGCTTTCTTACATCCGGTTGATACTTCTCCAGTTCAAGCACTTCTCCGCCCACCTGTCGGAAAATGTCTGCTATCGGCTGATTTACAATACTTCTAAGCCTGTGCATGAAAGGGTAGCCGGGCTCCGTATCCAGTTTAACCGTAGCAATGCCGGCGCCATCCTGACCCCGATTGTGCTGCTTTTCCATTAAGAGATATAATTTGTTCAGCCCGTAGAGTACCGTCCCGTATTTTTGCTGATAATAAGAGAAGGGCTTACGTAAACGAATGAAGGCCAGGCCACATTCGTGTTTAATTGCATCGCTCATGGTAGGAATTAGGCCGCAAAGGTATTACCATTTTGCGGATTTAAATATAAGATCCGGAGCTATTAATGAAATTAACCAGTGAAGCAACATTTTTTAACTTAAGTTTCTTAAGTACGTTATGGCGGTGAACTTCTACAGTTTTTAAAGAAATACTTAGCTTCTCGCCTATTTCTTTAGAAGAAAGTCCCTCTTTCACGCAGTTAATGATTTGGAGTTCTCTGTCAGTGAGCATGTTTATATTAGGACCCTCTTCCGACGGGTTGATCATCTGGTCAGAAATAATATTCTTTATTTCATCACATAAATAACGGTTGCCTTTCATTACTTCTATGATAGCCGTGATCATCTCATCCTTCGAAGAATTTTTGGTAACGTATCCACGGGCACCAGACTGCAGCATCTTCTTAGCGTATGCCGGCTGCGAATGCATGGAGATTCCGATGATTCTAGAGGCAGGTGAAGATTGTCGTATTTTCTGTGTGGCTTCCAGGCCGGTGTAAGGAAGCATATTAATGTCCATTAGAATAATTTGCGGCTCTAGCGATTTAGCTTTTTCAACGGCTTCCTCCGAATTTGCACATTCCGCTATTACTTCAAACCGGTCATCTCTATTTAGAATATAAGTCCAGGTCTCACGAATCAATTTATGATCGTCAGCGATCATAATAGTAATTTTTTCCATTAACTTTTTTAAATTTAAAGAGGAATATTTACGCTCAATCTGCACCCGGCTCCCCGGGCGGTTTGAACGTCTACTTTCCCATTGAACATGTCGGCACGACTAGTGATATTTGACAATCCCAGACCTTTGCTGGCTTTCAAATTTTCCAGATCGAACCCCTTTCCATTGTCCTCAAGCAGGAGAACAACATTATTTTTCTTTTCCTCTATTAGAATTAAGACCTCGGAAGCTTGTGCGTGCCGCAGCACGTTATTAACCTGCTCCTGGATAATACGAAACAGCATCAGCTTCTGCTTATCGTCCAGTATCCCCTCTAAATCAGCGCTTTTTACTTCAAACCTAATCTTTAACGCTTTTGTAAGCCCGATATTTTCTACCAAGTCATTAATAGAAGCAATTAGCCCAAGATCACTTATAGCAGAGGGCATTAACGAACGGGAAATACTGCGAATCTCATCAATTGCTATGTGAATGTTCTGAGCACTGCGGCCCATCAGCTCAAGCCTTTCAGCTTCATTGTTTTTTGCCGCTTCCAGAAACAGTTTGGCAGTAGAAAGCACCTGATTTACATTATCATGCAACTCTTTTCCTATTTCAGCTCGCTCTTTTTCTTGCGCGTCTACTACTGCCCTTGCCACCATTTTCTGTTTTGTTATCTCCTGTTTTAGCAGCTTTTCCAATAGCATTTCCTGGCTTTTTCGTGCAGTAACATCCTTGAAAAAGATGAGAAGGCCTTCCTGATAAGGTTGCAGCCTGACATCGAACCATTTTTCTTTAAAAGCAACATAGTTTTCAGCATTAACGGTAATGCGCTCCTGAAGTGCGCGCTTTAAATGGTTGTTGAAAGACGTGATGGTAGGTTTGGGGTAGCCAGTAAAAAGAGTCGGGTAATTTAGTAAATCCTTGCCCAAAATGTCTGTTGCCTTTACATTTAGAATATCTTCAGCAGCTTCGTTCCACATACGGACGATAAAGTTTTGATCGATTGCTATAAAGCCATCAGTTATGCTTTTTAGAATATCGTTTATATGGATGCTGTCGATTATTGAGGTGTGGATTTAAATTACCCTATCTCTGCCGTATTTCTACGTTGCAGTACATAAAATGGTGATTTTCAAACCGCAAATATAAGAAGAAGAAAGCAGAACAGGATCACCTGGCAGCAGAATTAGCAGTTTTAAGCCATCCCGAAAGCTGTGTACAAGACTTTAACTCCTCATCTACCATTATATAAAAAGTAGGTATTTTAGTGATAAACCATTTTTCCATTGCTTCCATCTTTTTCTCTTCTATGGCCCGTGATGCTATTTTGTTGTAGTCATCTTTCAAGTTCTCCCGATGCGGCTGGCTTTTGCTCTTAAGATACACCAGGCGAACGCCCTTTTTGCCTCTCTCATCGGTGTAAACTACCGGTTTTGAATATTCACTCACTTTAAGACTGTTCAACATCAACACCAGTTCTTTATCCAGTTCATCAATGGTGCAGTAAGTACCATTCATACCTTGTTTCATTCCCGCGGTAAATTTAGCAGACTCATCGTCGGTGTACTTATCCACAGCTTCCCCGAACCCCATATTACCGGCTATCAGTTTAGCCCTTACAGAATCAAGTCTTGCTACTGCCTCATTGGTTTCTGTCTCGGTTATTTGAGGAATTTTAAGTATATGTCTTACGGTAGCGTCGTCTCCCGATCTGTTCACCATTTGAATTATATGGTATCCAAATTTAGACTTAATAACAGGAGATATCTGCCCGTTTTTCAGGCGAAACGCAGCGGACATAAAAGTAGGGTCGAAGTTCTTTTCAGTTCGGTTTATATTATACATACCCCCGTTGTTTTTGCTTCCGGGGTCATCCGTATAAAGAGACGCCAACGTTTCAAACTTTCTTTTGCTGGATTCTACCTGCTGCTTAAAATCAGTCAGTTCATCGATAGCGTATTTCTCCAGGTCCCTGCTTGCTTTGGGGTTTAGAATAATCTCCCCAATTTCTACCTCGGTTTCATAGAACTTCAGGCTATCTTTCGGTATCTTGTCATAATAAGCTTTCACTTCCTGTGGCGTAATCTTTACCGCTTCAACAATCTTACTTCGCATCATATCGGCCAGTTTCCTGTCACGGATGGGGATTCTGAAATCATCTTTTAACTGATAGATTGTTCTGCCTGCTACCTGCTCTACCGCCTCTTTGGAGCCAAATTGCTGAATAAACCCTCTTATTCTGTTATCCAGCTCACCTTCGAGCTCTTCATCACTTAGCTTGAGTGAGTCTTTTTCGGCCTGCAACACAAGAGCCTTCATCGCCATTGCCTGCTCTGCAATAAGGCAGTTTGCGTTATCAGGAACAGGCTCGTTCCTGCGAACCCTGTCAGCTATATCATTGGTAATATCACTTTTAAGTATGATTTTATCTCCTACTATGGCAATTATTTTATCAGCCACTACTTTCTGGCCCTGACCAAAAGCAACTATAGTCATCAAAAAAGAGAGGATCAGGAGGGAATATCGTTTCATATTGTCAAATATAATTCAGTGTGAAGTTGCGGCAACCTTAGGATGATGTTTTAACAAAGGTTTAGTTATAACGTTCTTTTTACTTCCTCTTCCTCGTAGGCTTCAACAATGTCGCCCACTCGCAGGTCGTTGAAATTCTTAATCGTCAATCCGCACTCCATACCATTGGTTACTTCCTTGGCATCATCCTTATACCGCTTCAAAGATCCTAGCTCGCCATTAGCACCCTCTCCTGTAGGATATACAATAATACCATCGCGTACTATACGTATTTTCGAATTACGGCTGATCTTTCCATCCACAACCTGGCAGCCAGCAACTGTAGCCTTATCAAATTTATACACCTCGCGCACTTCCACATTAGCCACCACCTTCTCCTGAATCTTCGGTTCAAGCATGCCTTCCATAGCACTCTTGATCTCTTCGATTGCGTTATAGATGATAGTATATGTCTTGATTTCTATGTTTTCCTTTTCTGCAAGCTTGTTAGCCTGTAAAGAAGGGCGCACTTGGAAGCCAAGTATGATGGCATCTGAGGCTGTAGCCAGCAATACGTCACTTTCTGTAATTCCACCTACTGCCTTATGAACGACACGGATAGCTATTTCGTCGGTAGAAAGCTTCTGCAATGAGTCACTCAGCGCCTCTACGGAACCGTCAAAGTCTGCCTTGATAATAAGATTAAGCTCCTTAAAGTTTCCAAGGGCCAGCCTACGCCCAATTTCATCAAGCGTGATATGCTTTTTAGTACGTATGCCCTGCTCTCTCAAAATCTGGGCTCTGCGGTTAGCTGTTTCTTTTGCTTCACTTTCGTCTTCAAACATCTTGAACTTCTCACCCGCCTGAGGAGCGCCGTTCAATCCCAAGATAAGCACTGGTGTAGAAGGCGGCGCTTCGTCTACGCGCTTATTGCGTTCATTGAACATTGCTTTGACCTTTCCAAAATACTGTCCTGAAACCACAAGATCTCCCACCCTAAGCGTGCCATTTTGAACAAGAACAGTAGCCACATAGCCACGCCCTTTGTCGAGTGAGGCCTCGATAACAGTACCGGTGCCTTCTTTATTAGGATTTGCCTTTACGTCAAGCAGTTCTGCTTCAAGCAGTATTTTTTCCAGCAGGAGATCTACATTCATTCCTTTTTTTGCGCTTAGCTCCTGGCTCTGGAATTTACCACCCCATTCTTCTACAAGGAGGTTCATTCCCGCCAATTGCTCCCTTATTTTTTCAGGATTAGATCCTTCTTTGTCCACTTTATTAATTGCAAAGATCATTGGGACACCAGCGGCCTGGGCATGGCTGATAGCTTCTCTTGTTTGCGGCATCACGGCATCGTCTGCTGCAATTACAATAACTGCTATGTCCGTTACTTTGGCACCTCTCGCACGCATTGCGGTAAATGCTTCGTGACCCGGCGTATCAAGGAATGTAATATGTTTCCCATTGGGTAGTGTTACCTCGTAAGCACCAATATGCTGAGTAATGCCTCCTGCTTCACCTGCTACCACGCTTGCACTTCTTATATAATCGAGTAAAGATGTTTTACCGTGGTCAACATGGCCCATAATAGTAACGATAGGGGCACGGGGTTTGAGATCGTCCGGTGAATCATCCTCTTCTTCTTCTTCAAGATCGTCCACATCATCCACTCCCATAAATTCAACATCGAATCCAAATTCACCAGCCACCAGTTCAATCACTTCTGCATCCAGGCGCTGATTGATGGATACCATCATGCCAAGTCCCATACATTTACCAATGATCTCGGCATAACTTACATCCATTAAGCTCGCCAGCTCACTAACGCTAATAAATTCCGTTACTTGCAGCTTATTGTCTTCTCCCTGATCAGCTCCCATTTGCTCCGCCATTTCCTCTCTCTTGGCCCGGCGGTATTTCGCCTTCATGCTCTTTCCTCTACCCCCGGAGCCGGAAAGCTTAGCCTGGGTTTCCCGTATCTTATCCTGAATTTCTTTCTTATCGATTTCTTTATTCTCACGCCGAGGCCCCGCTTTGCTGATGGTTGGCCTATTAGTGCCGGGAGGTCGGGAACTACCCGGTCCACCTGGCCCTCTGCCAGGTCCGGTTCCGGGGCCACCTTGAGTACCGGTGCCTGTTCCTGGTCCACGACGGAAGTTATTACCTCCCTGCTGGGGCGTAATGGTGGGGCGGGGACCCGTATTCTGACCCTGATAACCCTGCCCCTGGTTCGGATAGCCTCCAGACCGCTGTGGTCCCTGGCTGCCCCCTGGTCCTGGGCCGCGAAAGTTATTGTCTCCCTTTTTCTCTATTGGGATTCGCTTGCGTTTACGCTTCTCGTCATTTTGTTTAGGCCTCGTATCACTATCAACTGGAAGCACTATTCTGCCCATGATTTTGGGTCCTTCCAGCTTATCTGCCCTGATGTTCGTTATCGTTGGTGATATTTCTTCCGTTTCCTGATTATCCGTTTGCTGCTCGCTAACTTCGGGCTGATGTACATCAGATTGCTTCATCTCCACAACCGGTATAAGCGCAGCAGTGTCCTCTTGTTGAGGAGTCGCAATTTCCGGAACTTCATCAATACCAGAAGTTGCTTCCTCATTTGCCTCGGTTTTTTTGCTATCTGCGGCGCTGGCTATTTCAGTAGAAGGCAATAGTTCTGTTTCCGAACCAGATATGGGACTCTCCAATTGTTGTGGAACAGATTCTTCCTGCTGTTCGTCTTTCTTTTTACTGCCTTTTTTGGGGCGCGTAGAAGAATCTATAGTTGAAAGATCTATTTTGTCAAGAACCTTCGGGCCTTCAATTTCGGGAACTAATAAATTGGTTATTTCTGTAGTTTCCGCTGGTTCTTCTACAACAGTTAATTGAGGAGGCGTTGGTTCAGGAGTTTTTTGTTCTTCGTCGAATTTCTCTTCTTCTTTAACAACAGCTTTCTTCACTTCTTTTTTAGTGAAGCTTATTTCTTCTTCGTCTCTTTTCTTTTTAGATTCTGCAACGGCTCCTCTAGGCAGGTCAATCTGATCGCTCTTGATCTTAGCCACTTTATCACTTTGAAACTCTTGCTGCAGAGAGCGATACATATCCTCCGTTAGTTTAGACGTAGGATTAAGATCATCCTTACTGAATCCTCTGGCTACCAGAAAGCCCACAAGGGTATCTTTACCGATGTTAAACTCTTTGGCTGCCGCCATCAGGCGTGGTGTAGTAACTTCTGACATTCGTATTTATAAACTGTTTGTTTTTTATTATTCTTTCTCAAACTCTGCTTGTAATACCTTCCTCACATCTGCTATGGTTTCTTTCTCCAGGTCAGTTCTTCTTTCCAGCTCTTCAGCAGTGAGGTTCAGAACGCTTCGTGCCGTATCACAACCAATGCGCTTCAGCTCGTCCAGCACCCAGTTCTCTATTTCATCACTAAATTCTTCCAGATCTATATCGAACTCTTCCGGCTCTCCTTCTGTGTCGCGGAATACGTCTATTGAATAGCCTGTCAATTCCTGAGCCAACTTAATATTCACCCCTCTCCGGCCGATAGCTAGCGAAACTTGGTCGGGTTTAAGGTAAACATCCGCCTGCATAGTTTCGTTATTAAGCTCCATAGAGCTAATTCTTGCGGGTGTAAGTGAACGCTGAATCAGTAATTGCGAATTAGCTGTCCAGTTAATGACATCTATATTCTCGTTCTTTAACTCCCGCACAATTCCATGAATCCGGCTTCCTTTCATCCCCACACAAGCCCCTACTGGATCTATGCGGTCATCATAGGATTCCACAGCCACTTTTGCCCGCTCGCCGGGTTCCCGGACGATCTTCTTGATAACAATCAAGCCATCAAATATTTCCGGAACCTCTATTTCAAGTAATTTAGATAAAAAAGACGGATGTGTGCGCGACAAAATAATAACGGGAGAATTATTTTTAAGATCCACTTTCTTCACCACTGCCCGCACATTCTCCCCTTTCTTAAAATAGTCCTGGGGTATCTGCTCGCTTTTAGGCAAAATCAGCTCGCTTCCTTCTTCGTCTAGCAGCAGTATTTCTTTTTTCCACACTTGGTAAACCTCGGCGCTGATAATTTCTCCCACCCTTTCGTTGTATTTCTTCACAAGAACATTCTTCTTCAAATCGCTGATGCGGCTTGCAAGTGTTTGTTTAGCAGCAAGAATAGCGCGGCGTCCAAAATCCATAATGTCCACCTCCTGGTATAATTCTTCCCCGACCTCAAAATCGGGTTCTATTTTAGTGGCGTCCTTGTACGCAATTTCTGCAAGCGGATCATTCACCTCCCCGTCTGCAACAATCATCCTGCGGCGCACAATCTCAAGGTCACCTTTCTCTGCATTTACAATCACATCGAAATTATCGTCACTGCCATATTTCTTGCGCAGTAAAGTTTTAAATACGTCTTCCACTACTTTCATTAGTGTAGGGCGATCAATGTTTTCTGCATCTTTAAATTCCTGGAAAGCTTCAATCAGATTAATACTTGCCATAGCTCATTCTGTTTAGAAAAACCTCTTCTTTAAAAGCGGTATTGTTAAAAAACTACTTGAATTTTAGTTGTTTTTATGTTATCAAATAAGAG
This sequence comes from Chitinophagaceae bacterium, assembly GCA_014380425.1. Taxonomy (GTDB): domain Bacteria; phylum Bacteroidota; class Bacteroidia; order Chitinophagales; family Chitinophagaceae; genus JADCRZ01. Next base: position 12,631 of record JACMJX010000305.1, read on the forward strand.
ATCGTGTAACACCAACTCGCTCTTCTTGTTTTTTCCTTTTTTCTCTTCCACTACGATATGATCTTGTTCTACCTCCGCTAACTTACCTTCTATTTTTACCCCATCATTCAGCAGCACTTCTATCTGGCGGCCTTTATTCTTCTGATATTGCCTTAGCATCTTAATAGGTTCATCTAAACCTGGCGACGAAACTTCAAGTGAAAAATCATTATCAGGAAAAAAAGCCAGTTCTTCTAGCTCCTTATAAATGGCTCTGTTAATCGACACGCACTTTTCGATAGTTACTCCATTATCCCCGTCCACAAAGATCTTGATATTGTTGGTTAATGTTATCTTAAGCTCCACCAGGTAAAATGCAGGATCAGCTGCAAGTTGTTTTTCGATTAAATCCCTGAGCGTTTGTATTATTATCTCGTTTGCCATATTCAAATGAAAGAAGGGAACGATGCCGTTCCCTTTCGTTTGATTCTTTTCCTTCGCAAAGGTAGAACAGAATATTTAGAATTGAACACAATTTTTCTAAATGTCTGATTATTTTGTGGTTAAACTTCACGATTTACTGCTGTGATAAGTTTAGAGGCTACACCAGTACTAAATGGAATAGGGATAGTTGTTAAAATTAATTTTAAGAAAAAACAGGTTAAACATTTTCCTAAATTTGTGTTCATTATGATCGGACGCGTAATATTTTACATATTGGCCCTTTATTTCTTATATAAGTTCATCTTTGAATTTTTGGTGCCTATCTTTAAAACTACTACTAAAATTCAGCGGGATTTTCAAGCTATGCAGCAGAAAATGGAAGAGCAGATGGGAAGCAATCAGCAAACTCCTCCAACAAATGGTGCTGCTGCTCAAGATAAGCCTCCAACTAAGGACAATAAGCACGAGTATATTGACTTTGAAGAGTTGAAGTAACAACTACCCTTTTAATACACTTGCAATTTTCAGTTTAAGCTCTAATAGTTCCTGTTGACGTCTTACTATTACTTTAACCGTTTTGCCTGTTTCCATTAGTATACTTTTATACTCCTGAATATTTCTTCCAAAACCATTGCCCATACCTACGATAATGTCTCCTTCTTTAAAACCTGCCTTGTCGGCGGGTGAACCGGTCATAACATCTGTGATTCTTACAACTCCATCCATAAAATAAAATCCCAGCCCCGTGTACGAATAGTCAAACTTTTCCCGGTAGTGCTTGTTCGGAATGAGATGAATTTCCTTTTGCGGATAATTGAAAACAACATTAAAGCGCCGGAGCAGGTCATTGCCAATTAGCCCGCCTAAATGGGGATATTCGGTTACATTGTAATTATCGTCAAATATAAATGCGGGAACGTTCTTTAGGCGATACGGGCCAAGTTTGAATTCCTTTACCGTTGTCATTCTCATGCGCGTTTTGCCACCGACGCCTTCAGCCTGGGTTTCGAACATTCTTTTGTCTGAGGCGAAATTTATACTGTCTTCCGCAAAGTTGCTTGATAGTACCAGACACATACCAGCGCCAATGTCAAGGTAAAAGCGTGCGTTTACTATCGATGATTCCACTAGCCTCCCCGGATGTATGGGAATACTTCTTACACTAGGTTTAAGCAAATGTCCGCCTCTTGGATACTTCAGCTGCCCGGGGGAATATACGTTAATCCTGTTGCTATCATAATTCACCATCACGATGTATCTGCTGAAAAAACTGTGGCCGATAATACCGTCAATATGCTCGCCGTAAACATTAGCTAGCAACTCGTAGTCGTTAATATGCAAATTTAAACTGTCTACTTTCAAACCGGGAAGAACAAGGGTGTTATTATAACTGAAATTCACTTTTCTTGCCCCTGCGATACCGCGAATTGTTACATTGCTGGGTGTAGTAATTAAATGAAGACGTTCGCAAGTAGCTGAGTCGAGAGAAATACCGCCACAGCCCGTGTCAAGAATAAAATTAAGCGTATCAGGAATATTGTTAAGAGTGGCTTTTAAAAGAATCACCCCACCGCTGAACTGGCGAAAGGAAAAACTCGTTAAAAGAATAGCGGGTTTTTTAGGAGCACTCTTATCTGTCAGGCAAAAGCCGGAAAGGTTGATAAAAGTACTCAGGATGCAGGCAATTATTAGTTTTGTTCTCATACACGCCCTTAAAGTTAACAATTCCTGATGTAAATTTGTATTGTATATTAGTAAACGAGCACAAATGCAATTAGCCGACTTGTATAGAAAAGCCCTCGATTTTCAATTTCTAACAATTGAAGAGGGTGTATTTTTATTTGAAAATGCCCCACTTGCTGAGCTAATGCTGGTAGCAAATGAATTACGCAAAATTCAGGTGCCTTCCAACAAAGTAACTTGGATCATTGACAGAAACCTCAACACCACTAATGTTTGCCTGGCAAACTGTAAATTCTGCAATTTTTACAGGGTTCCGGGTCATAAGGAAGCTTATATTACCGATATAGAAACCTACAAGCGAAAAATTGATGAAACAATCCGATATGGCGGCGAGCAATTGCTGCTCCAGGGAGGACACCATCCCGACCTTGGGCTTTCTTACTATACAAACCTCTTCCGGGAGCTTAAGAAACTATATCCGAACGTAAAACTGCATGCTCTTGGCCCCCCCGAAGTAGCGCATATCACAAAACTGGAAAAATCGAATCACAGAAAGGTGCTTGAAGCGCTGAAAGAAGCAGGAATGGACTCATTACCTGGCCCTGGTGCGGAAATACTGGTAGATAGGGTAAGGCGGCTGATTTCTAAAGGTAAGTGCGGCTCCCAGGAATGGCTGGACATCATGCATGAAGCCCATAAGCTAGACCTTACCACGTCTGCCACTATGATGTTCGGTCATGTAGAAACAATTGAGGAACGCTTTGAGCACCTGGTAAAACTAAGAGAAGTACAGTCTCTGAAGCCGGAAGATGCGAAAGGTTTCATCGCGTTCATACCCTGGACTTTTCAGGATGCCGACACTTTACTGGCCCGAATACGGGGTGTACACAACCTTACTACTGCGGAGGAATACATTCGTATGATAGCAATGAGCCGGATGATGCTGCCCAACGTTAAAAACATTCAAGCCTCCTGGCTGACGGTAGGTAAAGAAGTAGCTCAGATTTGCCTGCACGCAGGCGCTAATGATTTTGGGTCGATTATGATTGAAGAAAATGTAGTTAGCGCTGCTGGCGCCCCACATCGCTTCACCAGCAAGGGCATTCAAGAAGCGATACGCGAAGCAGGGTTCGAACCAATGCTCAGAAACCAGCAATATGAGTTTCGCTCCATGCCCCAGATGGAAGAACAATTGATTGATTACTAGTATTTTTCATGTATTTAGAGGCCTGTGGAACCAGATATGGCCCGGCCAACAATATTAATACTGTTTTACAGTTATTCTAGCTTGTACCTAGCTAATACCTCATGAACGAACCCTTCCGGAAACTTTTACGGATCTCTGTCATATTAGTTGCCTTGGTGCTGCTTTTTAGTTTTTTCGAGTATATGATGCTGCGCGCAAAAAGTAAAGAGCACCAGGAATTAATGAAAATTGCAAATATCTCCAGCCGCCAATGCGTTTTGATAGAACAGATAACAAAAGACATCCTTCTACTAAAAACAATTGGGCACAAAGAGTCTGAAGTTCTTCGACTTCAATTACACCTTAATAAGGCGGTAGACTTACTTAAAAATGCTGATTCATTACTTCGTAAAAGTAGGTCTACTACTGCCAAATCCCTTAAAATATCTATTGCTGATAGCTTGTTAAAAACCGCCCAACAGCCTTATGACACATTTGTAAAACTAGCCCAGCTGGCAGCAATATCACAAGTACAGGATCTTAATAATAAAAGGCATATTTCAATCCCTGTTCTCTTGGGAAGCGGGGAGGAACTGGCATCTATTATGGAAAATCTTAATGCCCATTATGTTTCGGTAATGAATATGGAACTTGAAAATGTTTCCACAATCAATACTGGAAAGTTCATTATTATTCCTCTCGTTGTGATTCTTTTGAGTTTCCTTGTTCTTCAGCCATTGTTTCGCAGCAATAAAAATAGTTATAGTGAATTACAGATAGCGCGAAACCAATTGCTGAATGAAAAAAAATATCTTACTTCCGTTCTTAGCTCGCAAACGAATTATGTTGTGCGGATTAATAGAGATGGCCAATTCACCTATTCCAACGATGCATTTTATAGAACGTTCCATCATACTGCTGACGAGCTGCTGGGAGTAGCCTTTCATACTACCATTTATCCAAGTGATTTAGTTCATTGCCAAAGAATAGCTGAAGACTGCTGGAACAATCCCGGTAAAGTTAATAAAGTAACACTCCGCAAGCCTATTGCCGGCACTAAAAGATATTTATGGACCGAGTGGGAATTTCTTGCCCTACCCTCTAATGACGGCACTAATCCTGAAATTCAGGCTATAGGACTGAATATTACTGACAGGGTAGACGCAGAAGAAAAAGTGCTTAAAACTGACCAGCTCCTTCGGGCAGCTGCTGCAGCTACTCACTCTCTTTTAATTAATACTGAAATTGAGAATGCGTTCAGTGAATCTATTAAATTGCTTGGCAGTAAACTGTTGATAGACCGGGTTTATATTTTCAAGAACCATTTCGATAGCATGTCCAATACCTGGAGAACCACTCAGATAAGTGAATGGACAGCAGATCCCGCAGATGCAAGCCTGGGAAAATGTCACATGGAGGATATTCCCTTTGAGAAAATCGCCAGCTTCATTGAGCCTTTAAAAAATGGAAAGGCTTATTTATGGTCATTGAGCAACCCTACTCCAGATATTTATCTAAATGAAAGATATACTGTATGTGGTATTCGCTCGCTGCTGGCACTGCCTGTTTTTATACAAGATGAATTCTGGGGTTTTGTAGGTTTTGATCATAGAAATGAAGAGCGAGTTTGGCAGGAAGCTGAACATTCTATTCTAAAAACATTTGCTTCTTCTATTGCAGCAGCCGTTATTAGGAATAATAATAACATGGAGTTAACGGAGGCCCGTGACCTTGCGGAAAAGGCAAGTAACGCCAAAAGTGAGTTCATGGCAAATATGAGCCATGAGCTAAGAACGCCAATGAATGGTATTATTGGGTTCAATGATCTCGTTCTTACCACACAGCTTAACCGCCCACAGCGTGACTACCTGGAGAATGTAAAAAAGTCAGCCTATAATCTCCTTGACATCATTAACGATATTCTCGATTTCTCGAAGCTGGAAGCCGGAAAACTGGTAATTGAAAATAATGTCTTTAAATTGGATGAGCTTGTGGAAGAAACAATTAATCTTCTAACGGTAAAAGCGTTTGAGAAGAAGCTGGAAATGATCTACTCGCTGGATCCGGAAATTCCGGTGCAGTTTCGAGGCGATTCCGTTCGTATAAGACAGGTGTTGGTCAATCTTCTAGGGAATGCCATCAAGTTTACTCCTTCCGGGGAAATCGCAGTTTCCGTTACCAGCACAGGGAGTATATATTTAAAAAACGATAAAAAGTTCGTGAACTTGGCTATTCGTGTAAAAGATACAGGTATAGGAATCCCGGCGGAGATGTTAAAGAAAATCTTTGAAAGCTTTACGCAGGCAGATTCGTCTACAACGAGAAAATATGGGGGTACCGGCCTTGGTCTCACCATTTCCCGCAGCCTAGCCGAATTGATGGGAGGTGATATGTCTGTTGAGAGTAAAGAGGGCGAAGGCAGCATATTTACCCTGCATTTACCATTGCAGGTGGAAAGTGAGGAGCCGCTCATATTGCCCTCTGTAAAACCTCTTCTGAAGCGTGTACTGGTAGTAGATGACAATGCAACCAATCTTCAACTTATGAAGGGTATTTTCAAATACTTTCATATAGAATGTACCCTTGCTAGCAGCGGCATTGATGAGCTTCGTATTGTGGAAGAGGCAAGCCGGGCCAGCAAGTCGTTTGATCTAATCATTACAGACAATCATATGCCGGGAATGGACGGAATAACGCTGGTTAAAAAGATCAGGGGTACCGCATCTGGATTGTATCCCTTTGTGCTTATGCTCTCTTCCCTGGAAAAGGAGACTTACCAGCGCGAAGCTGAGGAGTCTGGAATTCACAAATTTCTTTCCAAACCTGTTAAGATGTATGAATTGTATGAAACATTGCTTTCTCTTTTTGAAAAGCAGTATCAACAACAAGCACCTCGACCTAGTATCCGCCAGCTTGAACGCCTTACTGAAACCGCAAGTATCATGGTAGTAGAAGATGATCCTATTAATATGTTATTGATTTCTGAAGTGATGCGTAAGATGGGCTTTGAAGTTATAAAGGCGTATAACGGAAGAGAAGCCATAGAAATGATCAGGGAGTGTAAGCCTGTTTTGATCTTTATGGACCTAAACATGCCGGAAATGGATGGCTACACGGCTACTGGCATTATTCGAAGTATGCCTGCTCCGGTTCGCAATATCCCTATCATCGCGCTTACTGCCGATGCCATGCAAGAAGACAAGGAACAGTGCCTATCTGTCGGGATGAATAATTTCATATCTAAGCCATTCAAGCTAGAAGAAATAGAAGCAGTATTGAAGGAGTATATGGTGCTTGTATAGAATTTGGTGCGCCTTTTGTACCATTAACAATGAATCTCAAGCAATGAAAAAACAACCTTCTCTAGTCTTTTGTATTTTGATGGATTTTTGTGGATATGCAAATTATATCCTTCCTTTTCTAGGTGAATTTAGCGATATGATTTGGGCCCCTTTATCAGGGCTTATTTTCTTTATAAGCTTTGGAGGAACCAGAGGTGCTTTTGGTGCACTCTTCAATTTCGCAGAAGAAGTGCTTCCTTTCACAGACTTCATTCCTACTTTTACCATTGCATGGATATATCAATATTATACCAAGAAAAAGACCATCGCTGAGATTGTGCGTTGATTCCATTACAATAAAAAGGCAGCTCTTCCGTTACTGAGATGACAGTTTCCCTAATTAAGCATAATCAATAGATGAACACCTTTTTAGCACTTACCTCTGAAACCACAATTGTATGTGCTTTAATCCCCCGCTTTTGCGGGGTTTTTATTTAAAGGTTAAAAGTTATTTCTTCGTTGTCTTCCACCATTACGTTCACCGCGCATGTGGAAGTCGCGGTCAGCACTACCTCCCTGCATTCCATTCTTACCAAACCTGTTTAGATTGTATGTAAACGTAAGCATGAAATAACGCTGCAGGATGACTGTTCGTGTATCTCTGAAAAAGTTTGGTCCCTGGCTTCTTTCAATACTGCTATTTTGATTAAGGATGTCATTTACAGAGAGCCTGATCTCGCCATTTTTCTTTGAAAAAAGCTGGTAAGCTAGGCTTGAGTTCCAAAGGGGCACATTGCGGTTAAACCCGTTAGAGAGGCCACTATTGATAGTGTATTCGAAATCGCTTGCTATCAGCAAGTTCTTTAAAACGAAATATGAAACGTCAATAGAATAGTTCTGTGCAAAGTATTCGTAATTCAAGCTTGGCGTTTCGTCATACGTCCCCAAATTGTAAGAGACTCTTCCCCGGAATCCAGTGTTCAGTTTTTCTCTTATATCCAGGTTAATTCCTAAAGATTGTGACGCTGAAAAGGTATTGGTAAAATTATCATTACCAAATAGCAGACTTACATCACGTGCATATCGCATTCTATTACCTAGATTAATACTGCTTCCCTTTGCTGATTTTCTCAAAGGCAATCCAAAGCTGACATCATACGATGCGTCAAACGCACCATTGAGGTTAACAGGTTTTATAAGTTGAACGTTACTTCCCCTGGCCGGGGTATCAAGGCTTATGCTATTAACTATCTTATTTGAGGTTTGATTGTAATTCACATTCACATTAAAATACCTGAAATTAGTTTCATTAAATGTTCTATAGGTCGCGTTGAGGCGATTAGTGAACTCCTGTTTCAATCCGGGATTACCGACTGAAGTTCTCAAAGCGTTCGTTTCATCCCGTACATCTTGTAACTGCCGAACGTTTGGCTGATTTGTACGGCCCTGGTACTCCATCCTGATATTCTTCCTTCTGCTGAATTCGTACCGGAAATTGGCGGTAGGAAAGAGATTAATATAGTTTTCTTTCGTTCTTATGGTAGTATCTATTCCTATTGAAGAATAAATTCCTCTCACGCTCTTGTTATCCAGCCCGGAGGCCTGCATAGCCCCGCCGATCTGAAAGCTATAGCCATTATTATTATACCGGAAATTAAGCCCTACTCGATGAGCCAGAAAGCGGTTTTCGAATTTATTGGTTTGCTGGGGATTGATACTATCGTACTGTTTAGTATTGGATCGATAGCTCAAAGCATTTCTGTCTGAAGTACTCGAATTATTTGTATAAGCGTAATTTAATTCAAGGATTTTATTTTTACCGAGTGGTTCCGTATAGGATGTGCTCCATACATAATTAACCGACCTTGTTTCCTGCTGCGAGATGAAGTCCTGCTCACGCAAGCTGTCCAGATCACCATTTGGTTTAAAAAAGGAAAGAGGGGAGTAATTTTTACCATCGCCATCGCTATTATTGACGGCATTTTTAAAACCGAGCGTTAATGTGCGTCCGTATTTCTTAAAACGACGCCGATAAAGCAGTTCATTGTTGAGTGTGATCCCTTTTCGTTCAGACATTCTTCTGCTTATGCCGGCAATACCAAGATACTCCTGCACACCTTTAGTAATTCTGGTGGAAGTGGTATCAAAACTGATTTCATTAGAATTTTGAACTATTAAACTGGGGGTATAAAGCACAGAGTTCAAGGAATCTATATTGTACTCCAGCCGAAGGTTAAGGTTATGATTCCTGTTTGTGTTACTAGAAATGTTTGTTTCATTTTCCGCTGCCGTAGAATCTTTATCTATTACTGAGTTGCGCTGAAAACTGGTTTGATCGGTTTTGTTTCGCGACTCCCCGTACATGTAACTACCCTGTACCTCGATCTTGCTACCTAGGTTATCCGTATAGTTAATTCCTGCATTGGTAGATGTATTTATTCCGCCGCCAACTTTACCGCCGCCGGAGTAGCCGCCCATATTGCCAACGATATCTCTGGAATTAAAACCTTGGCTATTTAAATTGTTAGATGAAAATATTGCACTTATCCTTCTGTCGTTGTTAAACCGGTTAACGATAATATTTGCAGTATAGCGGTCCTTTGTTCCATAGCCCACAGTCCCCCTTCCGAAATAGCCTTGTCGCATATTCTTTTTAAGCTTAATGTTGATCGTTTTTGTACGGCTACCATCATCTACTTTAGTAAATTTGGCCTGCTCACTCATGTCCTCAAATACCTGTACAGATTCTATCATATCCGCTGTAATATTCTTGGTAGCCATCTTAGGATCGCTACCAAAAAATTCCTTACCATCCACGTATATCTTCTGGATTACCTCGCCTTGTGCAGTTACAGCACCCTCTTTATCGACTTCCACTCCTGGAAGTTTTTTTAAAAGGTCTTCAGCCTTCGCATTAGGGAATGTTTTAAAGGCGCCGGCCCTAAATTCCACCGTATCTCCCCTGATCGATATAGGAGGACGTTCCACAATAATTTCCTCCATTATATCATCTGCCTTAGTCATATTTAAAGAGCCAACGCTGATATCAGGAGAAGATAACGAAATAGTACATATGTGCGTAACTGTATTGTATCCCTGAAAAGAGATTATTAGCCGGTAAGAGCCCACAGCTATGTTTTTTATCTGGAAAGCTCCTTTTTCATCAGCCCTCGTGTAAGATATGATAGAAGAGTCTTTGGGGTTTGCTCCAAGTACAGAAATAGTAGCATCGGCTAGAGTTTCCTTATAAGCGGTGTCTGTAACTATTCCTTTTATTGACCCTAATACCCTCTTTTGAGCAAATGAAGAAGTAGCTGCAAGCAGAAAAACTATTATCGTTAGCAGATTCTTCATTTAAAGGGATTAAAGGTATAAGTAAACATTAGACGGCTTAACGCTGTAAAACTTTTGCTAAAGCTCCTCATTTTACCTAGTAATGCCTTCTTTCTTATAGGATTTATGTACACTGTATTCTCGAATCGCTAGAAAAATTGTTTTCTACTCATTTTTTTTATCATCCTGGCAGCATTATTTAACAGCGTTAGCTAAACAGGTAAAGCACATCTTCTTTAGTAAGATTTTTAACAAATCCGTCATCGTCTGCTATAAGATCTCGTGCAAGAGTGCGCTTCCTGTCCTGCAACTGAAGAATCTTATCCTCAATAGTGTCCTTGCAAATCATACGATAGGCAAAAATGCTTTTAGTTTGACCAATCCGGTGTGTACGATCAATTGCTTGTTGCTCCACCGCCGGATTCCACCAGGGATCTACGATATACACATAGTCCGCCGCAGTAAGATTAAGACCCACACCACCTGCTTTCAGAGAAATGAGAAAAACCCGGCAGTCCTCATTGTTTTGAAAATTCTGAATTGCTTTTTCTCGGTCTATAGCAGATGTGCTGCCATCAAAATATTCATACTTAATATCCATTTCTTTCAGTTTCTGCCTTATAAGAGCCAGCATGCCCAGAAATTGGGAAAAGACCAAAGCTTTGTGATTTCCTATGTTTTCAGCTATTTCTCGTGTAAGTTCATCTAGCTTAATAGATACATTCGGATACGGATCTGGCTCATTAAGTATTGAAGGCGAGTCGCAGATTTGCCGGAGTTTCATCAATCCCTGCAAAATGGTAAGTTGCGATTTCTGTATGCCTTGTGTGTCAATTACTCCTAGTATTTTATCGCGGTAGTCGTTTCTATAAGCATCGTAAATAGTTCGCTGCTCCTCTTCCATTTCGCAAAAAAGAATAGTCTCGGTTTTTGCCGGAAGATCTTTTGCTACCTGCTCTTTGGTGCGGCGCAGAATAAAAGGAAACAACAGCTTCCGCAGATGATCTTTTCTTTCGGAGTCACCGAACTTGTCTATAGGAATGGCAAATTCCTGCCGGAAAAATTCCAGGCTTCCCAGCATACCCGGGTTCAAAAAGTTCATTTGCGCAAAGATGTCGAATGTATTATTTTGAAGCGGAGTACCGCTCATGCAAAGTCGTTGCTTGGCTCGCAATAATCCGGCGGCTTTTGTCACTTTGCTTGCCGGATTTTTAATAGCCTGCGACTCGTCTAATACTACGCAATCAAACTCACCTTCCACCATCAATTTAATATCGCTGCGGAGGGTTCCGTAGGTTGTAATTACAATGTTATGGTTTTGGATCACTGATTTATCACGGGTGCGATCTCCGCCATGGTGAATATACCTGGTGAGAGAAGGAGTAAACTTACGTATTTCGTTCTCCCAGTTGAACATAAGTGTAGTGGGGCAGACCACTAGAGCATTCAGTTTTCCATGCTTATCATGATAGTTTTGCAGAAAAGAAAGTGCCTGAACTGTTTTACCCAAACCCATATCGTCTGCCAGGATACCTCCCCAATTTACTTCATTCAAATAATTCAACCACTGAAAGCCAAAAACCTGGTAAGGCCTTAGAATTGGTTGCAGGTGTTCAGGTGCAGGTATATGGGAAATGCTTTTAAAGCCTTTCAACCGGTCATACTTCTGCTCCAGCTGCAAGAAAAGCTCTTCTTCATTACGATTCTCATAAAGCTCATCGATTACGCTCATATGAAACTTCGATAGCTTCAGCTCATTGTTCTTACCTTCCCCGACACGGAACAAAAGTGAGTATTTCTTAATCCATTCTTCGGGAAGAATACCGAGGCTTCCATCATTTAGCTGAACGAACTGCTGCTTGTTTCCGAGTGCTCTTTTTACCTCTGCGATCGTTACCTTCTGTTCACCGAAAAGAATATCTACTTTGGCATCAAACCAATCTGTGTTACTACTAATATGAATACGTGTCTGTGGCTTTTCTGTATTAAAACGGAAATTTTTGAGTGCTTCGTATCCATAAACTGGCACTTTCATGTCTTTCATCGCATCTACGAAAAGAAAGAACCAGTTGTTTTTCAACACGTCCCCACCTTTCAAAACAAGATTGTAAGAACCTTCCAGTTTTATAAAGTTGGAATGTAATGCCTCAAGTTTTTCAATAAACTGGTTCTCTACTTCTTTATTCCGATGTACGATTAGTACTTTCTCACCGTCTGGTATTATGATCTTCGTTTTGTCACCAGCTTTCGTTTCAAAGCCTTTGTATGAAAAAATTGGTTGAAATACCAGGTAGTCCCCCTTTTCCTGCAGCAGTAGTTTTTTTTCAGGCACTCCGTCTTTTACCTCCTGAATTAGAATAGGATCAAATTCAACTGCATATATTTTAGCAAGCGGCAA
>JACMJX010000306.1 GCA_014380425.1 Chitinophagaceae bacterium
GTGGAGGCAGTAGTATAGGAAGCCCGAAAAGCCGGTAATAAAGATCTTCCCGGAATCTTTTTTGCTGCACTTCTTCCAGAAGGTTTTTGTGGGTTGCTACAATGATTCGTACATTTATCTTTACCACGGCATTGTCTCCTACTCTCGTAATTTCCTTTTCCTGCAACACCCTAAGCAGCTTAGCCTGCAGGTTGATATCCAGTTCCCCTATTTCATCCAGGAACAATGTTCCTTTGTCTGCTTCTTCAAATTTGCCAATTCTACGGGTAACAGCACCGGTAAAAGCCCCCTTTTCATGGCCGAAAAGTTCACTTTCTATCAGCTCGCTTGGTATGGCGGCTACGTTTACTGCTACAAAAGGCATTTTATGGCGATCGGAGTTATAGTGGATAGCTTTGGCAACCATCTCCTTACCGGTACCGGTTTCCCCTGTAACCGAGACTGTTATATTTGTTTTCGATGCTTTCTCTATAAGTGCATATACTTTTGAGATGGCTTCGCTTGTACCCAATATTATCTTGGAAAAGTCGTACTGGCGGCCCACCTGTGTGCGAAGGTCTTCTACTTCCTTTTTTAAACCGACTATTTCTTTAAGGTGCTGTATGGAGTTCCACAACCTGTCTTTCGTATCATCATCTTTTACGATGTAATCGAATGCCCCGCTTTTTAAAAGGTTTATGGCAGTTGCCACATCTTCCTGCCCCGAAATGATGATAACCTGAATGTCTTTGTTAAATTCATGAATGCGTCTTAAAACTTCCGAACCGTCGCAGTCGGGAAGCGAATAGTCGAGGGTTACAACTGCTGGATGTTCATGTAAATTGGCAAAAAACTCCGTGGGTGTTTCAAATCGCCTAACTTCATACTCGGGATTCATCGATAAATAGTGGTGTAGCATGGAGCCATACCATGTATTATCTTCCAGAATAAAGATCTTAAAAGCTTCCTTATTTTTCATTGGTTTGGATGGGGTTAGGTTCCTTTTTACTAATTGAACCGAATTCCCAATTCTAGAACGTTTCCAATTTAGGAATATTACTAATATTGTAAATTATACCCGGATGTACCGGAAAATTCTTTCGCTCAATGAAGAGTTACGCTTACAATAAATCGTTTCAGGAGGCATACGACCGGCTGAATCCGGAGCAGCAGAGAGCGGTAAATCAACTGGAGGGACCAGTAATGGTAATCGCAGGGCCGGGAACGGGCAAAACTCAAATTCTATCTGCCCGAATAGGTAAAATACTTATGGAAACGGATGCGGCTCCAGAAAATATACTTTGCCTTACCTATACGGATGCAGGCGTTATCGCCATGCGGCGAAGATTGCTGTCATTCATTGGCCCTGACGCTTATAAAGTCAATATCCATACTTTTCATGCTTTCTGCAACGACATTATACAGGAAAACCTTTCTCTCTTCGAAAAAACATCCCTGGACCCGGTTTCTGACCTGGAACGTATTACTTACTTCAAGCAACTCATTGATTCCTTTCCAAAAAATCATCCTCTGAAGCGGTACAGGGGAGATGTGTATTTCGAGATCGGTAATCTGCATGCACTCTTTAGCACAATGAAGCGGGAAGGGTGGTCGCCGGAATTTATCAACACCAGGATCGATGAATATATTTCCAGCTTGCCGCAGCGGGAGGAGTTTGTTTACAAAACAAGCCGGCCAGGCAAGTGGAGTAAAGGTGAACTAAAGCCTGCCTATTCTGAAGCCATCGACAAGATGGAAAAACTACGTGCCGCCGTAAACGAATTCAATAACTTTCAAAAGATCATGCGGCAAAAGAACAGGTATGATTTCGATGATATGATCAATTGGGTGATAAAAGCATTTGAAGACGATGCGGGCTTGCTTGCCGGTTATCAGGAGAAATACCAGTATATACTGGTGGATGAATATCAGGATACAAGCGGCACACAAAACAGGTTGATTCAGCTGCTTATCAGCTATTGGGACGCTCCTAATATTTTTGTGGTAGGTGACGACGATCAAAGTATCTACCGCTTTCAGGGAGCCAATGTGGAGAATATGCTGGCCTTCGCGGAGAGTTATAAAAAGGACCTGCTGACGGTAGTACTTACGAATAATTATCGCTCTACCCAGCCGATTCTGGATATATCAAAACTGCTGATCAGTGGCAATGAGGAAAGATTGATAAAGCAGATCGATGGCTTGAGTAAAGATCTTATCTCCTCTAACAATCTCATCAGGCACCTCGAACACCGCCCTGTAATAAGGCAGTACGAAACCCAGAGCCAGGAAATGATCGGCATTGCGCTGGAAGTTGAAAATCTGCTATCCCTGAATGTGGCGCCAGGGAAGATCGGCGTCATCTATAAAGAAAATAAATTTGGAGAAGAACTGGCCCGCTACTTCACACTCCGGAGCATTCCTCACTTCAGCAAAAGAAGCCAAAACATACTCGAAATACCAATTGCAAAAAAGATCATTCTCCTGCTCAAGTATGTGGCGGCAGAACATGACATCCCCTATGGTGGTGATGAAATGCTCTTCGAAATACTGCATTTTGACTGGTTTGCTATCCCCCCTATCGAAATAGCCCGCATTAGTATCGAGGTTGCTGGTAAAAGACAGGGAGGCACCAAAACGTCCATCCGTGAAGTATTGTATGAAAAGATAATTTCCCCACCCAGAGATCTTTTTAGTAAAAGTATTCACGAAGGGTTGAGAAAGGCAGGAAATGCCCTGGAATCACTTATCGCAGATGCTCCGAATATTACGCTTCAGCAACTGTTTGAAAATATTATCCGTAAAGCTGGTGTGATTTCTTTTATCATGCAAAGCCCTGACAAAATCTGGTTGCTGCAAGTGATTACCGGTCTTTTCGATTTCATAAAGGAGGAAACAAGGCGAAACCCGTTTCTGAATCCGGAGCAATTGATCAACACCATCGAACTGATGGAGAAAGAAGATCTGAAACTTCCCCTGGCTCAGATTAGTGGCAGCGATCAGGGAGTAAATCTTTTAACTGCTCATGGATCGAAGGGTCTTGAATTTGAATATGTATTCTTTGCCGGGGCAAATTCTGCTTTCTGGGAAAAGAAGCGTAAACCCGGTGGAGGGTTTAGCTTCCCCGATACCATCTTTACTTCGCCGCCGAAAGCGGCTGCCGATGAAGAATTACGACGCCTTTTTTATGTAGCACTTACCAGGGCAGAGCAATACCTTACCATCTCGTTCAGCAGACACAAAAATGATGGCAAAGAGATGGAGCCCTCCATGTTTATTGCGGAAATACAGGCGCTGGAAACCATACCTGTCGAAAAAGCAAATGTGAAGGAAGAGATTATCGCATTTTTCAACGCCCTGCAATTTAACGAAGCCAAAGCACCGGAAATTGATAAACTCGATGCCGACTTCGTGGATCGTGCGCTTGAAAAATTCAGTATGAATGTAACGGCGCTCAATAACTATCTCAAATGCCCGCTTGATTTTTACTTCAAAAACCTTATACGCATCCCCTCACCCAAGAATGAAGCTGCTGAATTTGGCTCCGCAGTGCATGCCGCACTAGAACAGTTGTTCCGCAAAATGCAGTTGGCAGGCAGATTTCCCTCCCGGCAGGAATTCATCAGCGACTTCGAATCGCACATGCATCGCCACAGAGAAAGCTTTACGCGGGAACAATTTGCCCGCAGAATGGAGTATGGCCCTGAAATACTGGCTAACTATTACGACAACTATATCTCCACTTTCAATACGGTAGTAGCGATTGAAAGAAATATTCAGAATGTTGTAAACGGAATTCCGCTGAAAGGGAAGCTTGACAAGCTGGAGTTCGACGGAAAAAATGTAAATGTAGTAGATTATAAAACCGGCGATCCAGACAAAGCTAAAAGCAAACTGCAACCCCCGGATAACAAGGAGCCGCACGGCGGCGATTACTGGCGACAGGCTGTATTTTACAAAATCCTGCTGGATAACTACCAGCAGAAAGACTGGAAGGTGGTGAGTACCGAGTTCGATTTTATAGAGCCTGACAAGAAAAAAAACTACAGAAGGGAGAGGCTATTGATAACACTACAGGATATAACTACAGTCGCCCATCAGATTAACGACGTATGGCAAAAAATACAAAACAGAGACTTTTATACAGGCTGCGGGAAGGAAGATTGTCATTGGTGCAATTTCGTAAAGGATAATAAGCTTGCAGTGGCGCTGCATGATATGGAACAGGATGATTAAAGGTTGATCTGCCTATCGGGTATTATCGTATTTTTATAGTCAAAGGCATTCTTGGTAATCATTTATCATTATAAAACAATTTATCATGTTTCATACTATAAGATATACGGCTATGCTGGCGTTCACACTAGGATGCTTTTCTGCTGCCATCGCCCAAAAGCAGGAAAAAGTGAGGGTTGAAAAAGCAGAAAATGAAAACAGCGTAAGCATTTACATAGGGGAAAAACTTTTTACCCGATTCCTCTACCCGGATAGTCTGGAGAAACCAGTGTTGTATCCATTACATGCTCCAAGTGGTGCTGTAGTTACACGGGGCTACCCGCTGAATTCCACTCCCGGCGACCCCACCGATCATCCTCACCATGTTGGTGTTTGGTTTAATTATGAAAACGTAAACGGACTTGATTTTTGGAACAACTCTTTTGCTATTCCCGAAAATAAGAAATATCTGTATGGATGGATAAAAACAGATAGCATCACAAAAACTTCCGGAGGGTCTAAGGGCATATTGGCTTATCGGGCACGATGGATTAATAAACAGCAGGAACAGCTACTGGAAGAAAGCACCACTATGGAATTCAGTGGCGCCGCCCGTCAGCGTATTATCGACAGAACCACTGTTCTTAAAGCCGTTCAAGACGTTCTTTTCAAAGATGTAAAGGATGGCATGCTCGGCATTCGCGTTGCGCATACACTACAGATCCCTTCCAAGGAAGATCAGAAGTTCATGGACGATAAAGGCATCGTAACTGTCGTAAAAGCAGGCAGCGACACAATCGCCACGGGTAATTATATTACGAGTGAAGGCGCTTCCGGCAACAAAGCCTGGAGCACCAGGGCAAGATGGTGTATGTTGTATGGTAAAATAGGAAGTGATTCTGTTAGCATAACCGTTATCGACCATCCCCGAAATCCGAATTATCCTACATTCTGGCATGCCAGGGGCTACGGTTTGTTTGCTGCTAACCCCCTGGGCGAGAGTGTTTTTACCAATGGTAAATCATCCAAAAACCTTCGGTTGAAAAAGGGTGAATCCGTAACCTTTCGCTACAGGATAATCATCGACGAAAACAGAAAGGTAATTAGCCCGAAGGAGTTAAATGCTATGGCAGATGCTTTTGGTAAATAAGCTATTGAAAAAGAGGGCATATCGAATTACCGTTATACCCTCTTTTTTAATGAATACAGTCTTTAGTCTTTATCGTCATAAACTCGCGGTTCTTCTTCTGTATCATCTAAATACACCTGCTCCTCTTCCTCATTTAACTCGTCATTCTCGTCTTCCTTCCGGTCATTGATAATAATAGGAGTATCGGTGGCTCCTGTTCCTGTGGTTCGTGTCGGAGTAGTGTAGTCATTACCCAGGTTGGGACCGCCTTGTTCAAGGCCATTACTTCCGATAGATCTTCTATTTGTTGGCATAAATTAATTTTTAATGATGAATAAAACTTACTGGCATACTATGAAAAAAACTATGCCAGTAAATCCTGTTTACTACACACCCGATGCAAGGCCAACTGTAACAAAATATTAGCAAAACAATTGACTAAGTTTGCGTTTTCTAAAACGTATGTACCATAAGTCTCTGTTATTTCTTTTAGTTTGTTTCATCGCTGTCGTCTTCACTTCCGGCTGTGCTAATATAGTAGCCCCTACTGGAGGGCCGCGCGATAGCCTGCCGCCCGTACTGATAAGCGTAACGCCTGCCGATTCCAGCAGTAATTTTAAAGCTGATAGAATAATCTTCGTCTTCAACGAATTTGTAGAGATTCAGGAAATTCAGGAGAACCTCATCGTTTCTCCTATCCCTTTAAAAAACCCGCAAATTGACTTCAAACTGCGAACCGTAACTATAAAACTAAAGGATACCCTGGAGGAAAACACAACATATTCCATCAACCTTGGTAATTCATTAAGAGATATTAATGAAGCTAACATATACAAAAACTTTACTTATGCTTTCTCTACGGGTGATTCGTTGGATCTAAACGAATTGTCGGGCAAGGTTATTCTTGCGGAAACCGGGAGGCCCGATAGCACACTTATCGCTCTATTGCATAGAAGCGGGGAAGATTCGGCCGTGGCAAAGGAACTTCCCCGATATTTTGCCCGGCTAGACAGTACAGGAAACTTTAGGTTCCGTTTTCTGGCTCCTGGCACCTATCATTTGTATGCCCTTAAAGACGAGGGAGGGTCAAAGCGCTACACAAGCAGAGCCCAAACATTTGCCTTTGCCGATAAACCCGTAATTGTAGGAGGAAATACGGCACCTGTAGTATTGTATGCATACAGTGAAGAAGAGGAAGAGGAAGAGAAACCGGTAAAATCTCCTGCTGTTACAAAACCCTCTAAAAAAGAGGAAGATAAACGACTCAAATTTCAACTTAACCTGACTAATAATCTCCAGGATCTATTGGCAGATCTGCAAATCGTTTTCAACGATTCTTTAAAGACTTTCGACAGCAGCAAACTTATATTCGCCGATGAGGGGTTTAATAAAATAACAGACTATACAATAACTCCGGACTCCACGGGTAAAATTTACACGATTCGGCATAGGTGGAGCGAAAACAAGACGTACAATCTGATTCTCGACAAGGAGTTTGCTTCAGATACCTTCAATCGCAAGCTGCTTAAAACGGATACCATTTCCTTCAAGTCAAAAACCGCAGCCGATTATGGTAGTATTAAATTACGCTTTGGTTCGCTCGATCTAAACAAAAAACCCGTACTGCAAATCCTGCAGGGCGATAAGATAGTGCTGAACTATTCCTTCACTACCGTTAAAGAATTTTACGTAAAACTCTTTAACCCCGGAGAATATGATCTCAGAATTCTATATGATGCCAATGGCAATGGCCAGTGGGACCCAGGTTCCTTTTTTGGCGAACATCTTCAGCCGGAAAGGGTCCAGAATATAGAAAAAAAACTAAAAGTAAGGGCCAACTGGGATAATGAAGAGAACTTCAATCTGGCATTGTAGCAAAGAGGATAGAAAGTAAAAGTGCGGTAAAAAGCAGTTAGCTTTGCGCCATGCAACTTCCTTCTGTTTTACTGGAAAATGCGGTGAATGAATTTGCCCGGTTACCGGGAATAGGGAAAAAAACCGCACTACGTCTCGTGCTGCACCTTCTAAAACAAGACGCAACCGATGTGCAGCAATTCGGTGCTGCCATTACAAAAATGCGCACAGAGATCAAATTCTGCCGGCGCTGCCATAATGTGGCTGATACCGATCTATGCACCATCTGTGCAAGCGCTTCGCGCAAACAGAATATGATATGTGTGGTGGAAAGTCTCCGGGACGTAATAGCCATCGAGACAACCCAGCAATATAACGGCATATATCATGTTTTGGGTGGGGTCATTTCACCCCTTGACGGTATTGGCCCGGATCAACTGAATATCGAACCGTTTTTACAGCGGGTTCAAAAAGAACAGCCCGAAGAAATCATTTTTGCCCTCAACCCTACCATCCAGGGAGATACTACCATCTATTACATTCAAAAAAAACTGACGCCCGCAGTCGTCAGGATAACGACTATAGCCCGGGGCATTGCCTTTGGAGGAGAACTGGAATATGCTGATGAAATGACCCTGGCCCGCTCACTCGCCAACCGGCTTCCTGTAGAAAATTATGTGGCAAACCGCTAAACTCTTTTATAATACCCAGCTATATTGTACATTTGCATATTATTTCAGGCAGATTTGTTTATTGTTCGGCCTGATAAACCCGTAAGTGGGTAAACTGAACTAATAAACGTGAAATCACTCCGTGTATTTATTCTACAGATGAATTTCCGTTATTAGTAAGCTACCCGCCTTCCGGAATTACAATCTAAATGAAAGGAGGGAGTTATGAATACCATCCAGAAATGTCTCGAAGAAAGAATTCTTATTATCGATGGAGCCATGGGCACCATGATACAGCGCTACAAACTTGAGGAGAAAGACTATCGGGGCGAGCGATTTAAAGACTGGCACTGCGATGTGCAGGGTAATAACGACCTGCTCAGTATCACGCAGCCCGCCATTATCGAATCCATCCACAAGGAGTACCTGGAAGCGGGTGCGGATATCATCGAAACCAACACATTCAGTAGCACCGTGATTGCCCAGGCGGATTATGACATGCAAAAAATAGCTTTCGAGATGAACCTCGCTTCTGCACGCGTCGCTCGCAAGGCTGCAGATGAATATACCGCAAAAGATCCCTCCAAACCTAGATTTGTGGCAGGGGCCATAGGCCCTTTAAATAAAACCCTTAGCCTCAGCCCAGACGTGAATAATCCGGGCTTTCGCGCCGTTACCTTCGACGAAGTGGCTGATGCTTACACCGAACAGATAAAGGGATTGGTAGAAGGGGGCGTCGACCTTTTGCTGATTGAAACGATTTTCGATACGCTGAATGCAAAAGGAGCTATCTATGCCGTGAAGAAATACTTCAGGGAAACAAAACAGCAGGAGCTTCCCATTATGATCAGTGGCACTATCACTGATGCCTCAGGCCGCACTTTAAGCGGACAAACGCTGGAAGCGTTTTATATCTCCCTATCTCATGCAAAGCCGTTGAGCATAGGCCTTAACTGCGCGCTGGGAGCTAGTGAAATGCGCCCTCATATAGAGGAACTTAGCCAGATCGCTTCTTGCTATACATCTGCTTACCCAAACGCCGGGCTTCCGAATGCTTTTGGGGAATATGATGAACAACCGCATGAAACGGCACACATAATAGAAGAATGGGCACGGGAAGGATTCTTAAATATAGTAGGCGGCTGCTGCGGCACCACGCCCGATCATATCCGCCATATTGCTGACGAAGTAAAAAAATATCAACCGAGACAACTGCCGGTACTGGAAGAAATTTTGTAAGAACAACTATGACAATAACACTAAAACCATACCTGCGGCTAAGCGGCCTCGAACCCCTGGTAGTGCGGCCCGAAACCAACTTTATAAACGTAGGCGAACGTACCAATGTAACGGGTTCTAAAAAATTCGCTCGCCTGGTACGTGAAGGAAAATACGAAGAAGCATTAAGTGTTGCAAGGCAGCAGGTAGAAAGTGGTGCCCAGATTCTGGATGTAAATATGGACGATGCGCTTCTTGAAGGCGTGGAAGCCATGAAAACTTTTCTCAATCTTGTGCAAAGTGAGCCCGATATCGCCAAAATCCCCATCATGATCGACTCTTCAAAGTTCGAGATCATCGAAGCGGGCCTGAAATGTGTTCAGGGACGCTGTATCGTGAACTCGATTTCAATGAAAGAGGGAGTGGAAAAATTCATAGAACAGGCTTATATATGTAAAAGCTACGGTGCTGCCGTGATCGTAATGGCTTTTGATGAAGTAGGACAGGCGGATACCAAAGAACGGAAAGTAGAGATCTGTAAAAGGGCTTACAAGATACTTACGGAGGATGTGGGTTACGACCCTCAGGATATTATCTTTGACCCCAATATATTTGCTGTAGCTACAGGTATCGAAGAACACAATAATTACGCAGTCGATTTTATAGAAGGAACAAGAGAAATCAAACGGCTGATGCCTCTCGCAAAAGTAAGCGGTGGCGTAAGCAATGTCTCCTTCTCATTTAGGGGAAATGATCATGTGCGGGAAGCCATCCACTCTGTATTCCTTTATCATGCCATCAGGGCGGGTATGGATATGGGCATCGTAAACGCCGGGCAACTGGTTGTATATGATGAAATTGAACCTACACTGCGGCAACTCTGCGAAGATGTGCTGCTGAACCACAACAATGATAATAATGAATCTACGGAAAAACTGATCAACTTTGCTGAAACGGTTAAAGCAAAGGGTAAAGAAACAGTGAAGGATGAAGCCTGGCGCAATAGCTCGGTGGAGGAAAGACTAAAACACTCCCTGGTGAATGGAATTACCGATTACATTGATGCCGATACGGAAGAAGCGCGAATCAAATACCCGAAACCGCTCGATGTTATAGAAGGCCCTTTAATGAATGGAATGAACGTAGTGGGAGATTTATTCGGCGCGGGCAAAATGTTCCTCCCCCAGGT
The DNA here is from genome assembly GCA_014380425.1 of Chitinophagaceae bacterium. Classification (GTDB taxonomy): domain Bacteria; phylum Bacteroidota; class Bacteroidia; order Chitinophagales; family Chitinophagaceae; genus JADCRZ01. The sequence continues at coordinate 10,256 of JACMJX010000306.1, forward strand.
AGTGAAAAGCGCACGGGTAATGAAAAAATCAGTTGCGGTTCTTACCCCTTTTATCGAGGCTGAAAAAGAAGAACGGCGTCAGGCACATCTTACCGCTGGCACCACAAATGAGGAAGGTGCCGGTGCAGCGAAAATCTTGCTGGCAACAGTGAAAGGAGACGTACATGATATTGGCAAAAATATCGTAGGCGTTGTGCTCGGTTGTAATGGATATGATATCATTGACCTGGGAGTGATGGTATCTGCAGATAAGATCCTGGAAACGGCCGCCAGGGAAAATGTAGATATCATCGGCCTTAGCGGCCTGATAACACCATCGCTCGACGAGATGGTGCACGTAGCCCGCGAAATGAAACGCCGCGGCATGAGGCAGCCGCTTTTAATTGGTGGCGCTACCACATCGAGAATGCATACCGCCGTAAAAATTGCACCGCAGTACGATGATGGCGTGGTACATGTACTGGACGCATCGAGGAGTGTAACAGTAGCCGGAAGTCTTTTAAGCAAAGAACAGAAAACCGATTTTCTTGATGCAACAAGAAAAGAATATAACAAACTGAAAGAAGACTTTGCCAATAAAAGATCGGCGAAAGCTTATCTGCCCTTCCCGGAAGCTCAGAAAAATAAAACAACGCTCAGCTGGAGTGCCTATAAACCTGTAAAGCCTGAGTTTACCGGCTCTAAAGTTTTTGACTCCATAGAACTGTCGGAACTCGTGGATTTCATAGACTGGCAGCCGTTTTTCATCTCCTGGGAGCTGCATGGTAAATTCCCTGAGATACTTAGCGATGAAAAAGTAGGCCGTGAAGCAACGCAATTGTTCAATGATGCGCGTAAACTGCTCCAGCAAATCGTAGATGAAAAGTGGTTGATCCCTCGGGCAGTCGTTGGCTTCTGGCCTGCCATATCTGATAATAACGATACTGTTACCCTCATCGACCATAAGGGTGTACCGGTAAAACTGGAATTCCTTCGCCAGCAAATCAAAAAAGCCCCCGGCCAACCGAATGTATCACTGGCAGATTTCATCGCTCCTGCCGAAACGGGCATTCAGGACTATATAGGTGCTTTTTCAGTTACCATTCAAGGCATAGAACCTCATATCAAGCGCTTTGAGGCGGCTTTTGATGATTACAGCAAAATTACCTTACAGGCACTGGCCGACAGGTTTGCAGAGGCACTGGCCGAATATATGCACTTCAAAACCCGTAAAGAATTATGGGGTTATGCAACCAGTGAACATCTCACCAATGAACAACTGATCAAGGAAGAATATTCAGGCATCCGGCCTGCCCCGGGATATCCCGCCTGCCCGGATCATACGGAGAAATACAAACTCTTCGAACTGCTGGGGGGAGAAGTAGCTACCGGCATCCACCTTACCGAGTCGCTCGCTATGTACCCAGCATCTTCTGTTTGTGGATGGTACTTCGCCAACCCAGAAAGCAAATACTTCGGGGTGGGTAAAATAGAAAAGGACCAGGTGGAAAATTATGCAGCAAGAAAGAATATGCCCGTTGAAGAAGCGGAACGGTGGCTGCGACCTATACTGGAATACGAATAGTGCAGGCAGAAGCATTACCCATCATAGATCCGTAAATACAACAGTCGATCGACCCTTAACGCTTTTCAAAAAGCCACCACCGGTTTTTACGTGGCTTCACTTTATAGTTTGTAGTAATATAAGAACGGATATGATCCATTGCTTCATCTATGCTGTCTGTAATCAACACCAGATCAAGATCTTCTTTTGAAATAGTGCCTTGTTCAGCCATAAATTGAGCATACTCGATCAGGGGGCGGAAAAAATCTATTCCAAAAAGAACTATCGGGAATTGTATGATCGATTTGGTCTGCACAAGTGTCAACGTCTCGTAAAATTCATCTAATGTCCCAAATCCACCAGGCATGATAATGAAACCATAAGAGTACTTTACAAGAAGTGTTTTTCTTACGAAAAAATGCTCGAAGGTTACCGACTGCTGAACAAATGGATTTGCATACTGCTCAAAGGGGAGCTGGATATTAAGACCTACCGAATATCCACCGGATTCAAATGCGCCTCTGTTCGCTGCTTCCATAATACCCGGCCCTCCACCGGTCATAGTGGTAAAGCCGATAGCAGCGATTCTTTTTCCAAACTCACGCGCAGCTGCATAATAAGGATGGTCTTCTTTAAAGCGCGCTGAACCAAAAACAGTGATACAGGGGCCAACAAAATGCAACTTTCTGAACCCCATCATATACTGCCTGAAAACTTTATAAGCAAACTTCAGTTCATACCCTCTTGTTTTTGGCCCTTCAAGATATACATGCTGCTTCGCCGGAATAATTCGTGTCGATTCTGCTATCGTTGATTCTACCATATTGCAAATGTAACGTCCGTTCATAAAAAAAGTTGTTGCACACTCTTTTTTACCAGGCTCATCTTAACTTTACAACATGCGAATCATCTCCTATAATGTAAATGGCATCCGTTCTGCAATCACTAAAGGCTTTATAGACTGGTTAAAAACCGACCCGGCGGATATCATCTGCGTTCAGGAAACCAAAGCACACAAGGAAAATGTAAATCATAAATTATTTGAAGAACTCGGCCTCGACCAGTACTGGTACTCGGCGGAAAAGAAAGGGTATAGCGGAGTAGCTGTATTCTGCAAACAAAAACCAGACCTGGTGCAAATGGGAAATGGATATATGCAAAGCGATGCCGAAGGCAGGGTGATACGTTGCGACTTTGGCGATATAACCTTAATTAATGCGTATTTCCCTTCAGGCACAAGCGGGGATGAACGACAAATCTACAAGTACCAGTGGCTTCAGGAACTGCTGGAATATCTTGAACTGCTTAAAAAAGAAAGACCCAAACTTATTGTCTGTGGCGACTACAACATTGCCCATAGGGAGATAGATATTCATGACCCTAAAGGAAATAAAAAGTCGTCTGGCTTTCTCCCGGAAGAAAGGGCCTGGATGGATGCCTTTCTTTCTAAAGGCTTTGTAGACTCTTTCCGGGAAATAAACAAGGACCCTCATAACTACTCCTGGTGGAGCCAGCGTTTCCCTTCCGTTCGGCTGCAGAATAAAGGCTGGAGAATAGACTACATCAACGTAACAGATCCTTTAAGGGGTGCCATAATAGATGCGAAGATTTTCCCGGATGTAAAACACAGCGATCACTGCCCCGTGTATCTTGAACTAAAAACAAGTTGATCATGGTAATCTATAACGTTACTACCAAAATGGATTGGTCCATTCACGAAGCCTGGATACAATGGATGAAAGATATACATATCCCTGAAATGTTGAATACAGGCATGTTTCATGATTATAAAATAATGCGGATCCTGGAGATAGATGACGCGGAAGGCCCTACTTATGCAGTGCA
>JACMJX010000307.1 GCA_014380425.1 Chitinophagaceae bacterium
CCGCGCTTTCTTTGATCCTGTCCAGCACCTTCAAACTCTGTAGGTAAAGCCCCTTGTTATAAAGAATTCTGGCATAATCCATCTGCTCGTGAAGCAGGATATCTATATTATCGGTATTATTCAGCAACCGCAGGCTAGAGAGGATCTGCCTGTAGAGATGGGCCTTCATATTGGAGATCTGCTGCTTCTTTATAGCCGGGTTTTTGCGCAGCAAAAGATCCTCATCGTACTCGTTCATCTTGTCCAGGGCATCGAAAAGCTGTATGCTCTTTAGCTCTTCGCCCGATGAATTGCGGGTAGCATACAGCTTGAAATTGCGCTTTTCCGACTTCTCGAGCGACTTAACCAGTTGAAATAGAGGATCGGTGTTCCTGTTGGGCATCGTAATTCGTTTGTGTTAAAATGCACTGGCAGTAAGGCTTCTGGAAAAATATGCTGGTTTCACTGTTGTAGAAACTCTGCAATGTTAATTTGATTTCAGCGTATTCTAAAGGTAATTTAGTTAAATATAACAACTGAAAGGCCATAAGTAGCGCGTTTGACCGTTAGTTTGTTTATAAACTTCCATTTATGTCAGAAAAAAAGATCTACATTTTCGATACCACCCTTCGCGATGGCGAGCAGGTACCAGGATGTAAGTTGAATAGCACCGAAAAACTGAATCTTGCCCTGAAACTCGAAAGCTTGGGCGTTGACATCATCGAAGCCGGTTTCCCGGTATCCAGCCCCGGCGATTTTGAATCCGTATCCAGGATCGCTGCCGTAATAAAAGATGCTACGGTCTGCGGCCTCAGCCGCGCCGTGCAGAAGGATATCGAAGTGGCAGGCGCTGCGCTTCGGCATGCCCGCCGCCCAAGGATCCATACAGGAATCGGCACTTCCGACTTTCATATAAAAAGCAAGTTCAATTCCAACCGGGAAGATATTCTGCAACGGGCGGTACAGTGTGTACAATGGGCCAGAAACTTCACGGACGATGTGGAGTTTTATGCAGAAGACGCCGGCCGCACAGACAATGAATACCTGGCAAGGGTTATAGAAGCCGTGATAGCCGCCGGCGCCACTACCGTCAATATACCCGATACAACGGGCTATTGCCTGCCCCACCAATATGGTGAAAAGATCGCTTTCCTGGTAAACAACGTAGCGAATATCGACAAGGCCGTTATTTCCTGCCATTGCCATAATGATCTGGGGCTTGCTACGGCCAATTCCATTTCCGGCGTAATCAACGGTGCCCGCCAGATCGAATGCACGATCAATGGCCTGGGCGAAAGAGCCGGCAATACATCCCTGGAGGAAGTAGTGATGGTAATAAAACAGCATAAAGACCTTGGCTTCTATACATCCATCAACGCAAAAGAACTCAACCCCATGAGCCGCGAAGTAAGCGAGATCATGCGTATGCCGGTACAGCCCAATAAAGCTATTGTAGGCGCCAACGCCTTTTCGCATTCTTCCGGCATTCATCAGGACGGCTTCCTTAAAGATGCCTCTACCTACGAAATCATTAGCCCGGACGAAGTAGGCGCCGAATGCAGTAAAATAGTGCTGACCGCCCGCAGCGGCCGCAGCGCACTGGCATTCCGCTTCCAGAAACTGGGCTACGATTACACTAGGAACGATATCGATGTGCTCTACGAACGCTTCCTGGAAGTGGCCGATTCAAAAAAAGAAGTGCTGGAGGAAGACCTTCAGCAACTCGCCAAACAATATACAACCGACACTGTATTATCATAATCCGTCAATCACTCATGCCAAAAACATTATTTGAAAAGATCTGGGATAAGCACGTGGTAAAAACCATGGAAGATGGGCCCTCCGTACTTTATATCGACAAGCATCTCATTCACGAAGTAACCAGCCCCCAGGCTTTCAAGGGTATCGAGAACAGGGGTCTGAAAGTTTTCCGCCCCCAGCAGGTAGTGGCAACGGCAGATCATAACGTGCCCACGCTTAACCAGCATCTCCCTATCAAAGACGAACTCTCCCGCCTGCAGGTACAGCAGCTGACGGAGAATTGCAAAAAGCACGATATAGTGCTCTACGGCCTCGGCCATCCTTTCCAGGGCATCGTACATGTAATAGGGCCCGAACTGGGAATCACCCAGCCAGGAATGACCATAGTTTGCGGAGACAGCCATACTTCCACGCACGGCGCTTTCGGATCCATTGCCTTCGGCATAGGAACCAGCGAAGTTGAAATGGTGTTTGCTTCGCAGTGCCTGTTGCAGAGCAAACCAAAGCTGATGCGCATCAATATAGAAGGAACGCTCGATAAAGGAATAGTGTCTAAAGATATCATTCTTTATATCATTGCACAAATCACTACAGGCGGCGCCACTGGCTATGCCGTTGAATTTGCCGGGTCTGCCATCCGGGATCTTTCTATGGAAGCCAGGATGACCATCTGCAATATGAGTATAGAAATGGGAGCCCGTTGCGGTTTGATAGCTCCCGATGAAAAGACCTTTGAATACATCAAAGGCCGGCAATTCGCGCCGTCTTTACAGCAGTGGGATAAGAAACTGGGCGAATGGAAAGAACTGTATAGTGATGAAAGCGCAGCTTTCGATAAGGAACTCACGATCCTCGCCGGAGCTATCGAGCCGATGATCACCTATGGTACCAACCCCGGGCTCGGCATCTCGGTGAACGGTCATATTCCTGTTACCGACACCATCATGGACGAAGGGGAACGCAGAAACATCGTAAAGGCGCTCGAGTACATGGGACTGAAATCAGGCAACTCACTTCTGGGAATGCCGGTTCAGCATGTGTTCATCGGTAGCTGCACCAATTCAAGAATAGAAGATCTGCGCCTGGTAGCATCTGTAGTGAAGGGAAAACGAAAAAGCGATCACGTGGAAGTAATGATCGTTCCGGGTTCGCAGCAGGTAGCTGCACAGGTAAAAGCCGAAGGCCTCGACAGGATCTTTGAAGCCGCCGGCTTTACCATCCGCCAGGCGGGATGCAGTGCCTGCCTCGGTATGAATGAAGACAAGATACCTGCCGGCGAATACTGCATATCTACTTCCAACAGAAACTTCGAGGGAAGACAGGGAGCAGGAGCCCGTACGCTGCTGGCAAGCCCGCTCACCGCAGCTGCCGCTGCCCTTACCGGTGTTGTTTCTGATGTGCGGGAATTCATTCAATAGTACAAGATCATTATTATGCAACCTATCGATATCATAAAAAGCACGTTCGTTCCATTACCAATGGAAAATATAGACACCGACCAGATCATCCCCGCACGCTTTCTGAAGGCTACCACAAGAGAAGGCTTTGGCAAGAACCTGTTCCGCGACTGGCGCTATGAAAATGACGACGAATCAACTCCCCGGCCCCACTTCATCCTGAATAATCCGGCGTATGAAGGCCAGATACTGGTAGCAGGAAAAAACTTCGGCTGTGGATCGTCGAGAGAACACGCCGCATGGTCTATCCTCGATTATGGATTCCGGGTAGTGGTGTCCAGTTTCTTTGCCGACATCTTCAAGAACAATGCCCTGAACAACGGCGTGATACCTGTTACGGTCAGTGAATCTTTTCTTCATATCATATTGGAGCAGCCCGAAACAGCCACCCTTACCATCAACCTGGGAGAACAGTCTATCACCATTGACAACACCACACAAAAAGAAAACTTCGAGATCAGCAGCTATAAGAAAACATGCCTGCTGAACGGATACGACGATATCGACTATCTGTTAAGCCTGAAGAAAGAAATTCTTGAGTTTGAAGAAGCACGTTTATAAATTCAATATCCACAGATAAACCACAGAAACAATTATGCAGAAGAATATAGCAGTCATATTAGGAGACGGAATAGGACCGGAAGTAACACAGCAATCCATCAAGATACTGGATGCAGTCGCCAGCCAGTTTAACCATGAGTTCAACTATACTTACTGCCTGATGGGTGCAGATGCTATAGACAAAACAGGCAATCCGCTACCCGACGAAACCATAGAGGTTTGCCTGAAAAGCGATGCCATTTTGTTCGGAGCCATCGGGCATCCGAAGTACGACAATGATCCTTCCGCAAAGGTAAGACCCGAACAAGGCTTACTCAGGTTGAGAAAGTCTCTGCAGCTCTATGCCAATATCCGCCCCATTACCACCTACCCTGCCCTGGCGCACCTGTCACCACTTAAGAGCAAGCAGATCGAGCAGGTAGACTTTATCATTTTCAGGGAGCTGACCGGCGGTATTTACTTTGGTAATAAAGAAGTGAACGAAGACCATACACGGGCGTCAGACGATTGCGTGTACACACGCGATGAGATCGAAAGAATAGCACATCTTGCTTTTCAGTACGCACAGAAGCGCAGAAAGAAACTGACACTTGTAGATAAGGCCAATGTGCTCGAAACTTCCCGGCTGTGGAGAAAAGTAGTACAGGAACTCGCCGTACAGTATGGTGATGTAACCGTCGATTTTCTGTTCGTAGACAATGCTGCCATGCAGATCATACTAAACCCGAAGCAGTTTGATGTTATACTTACAGAAAACATGTTTGGCGATATCATAAGCGATGAGGCAAGCGTGATAACAGGCTCCCTGGGATTGCTCCCTTCCGCATCCGCAGGCAACAGTAGTTCTTTATTCGAGCCCATTCACGGCTCTTACCCCCAGGCAGCAGGAAAAGACATTGCCAACCCCATTGGTTCCATACTTTCGGCAGCTATGATGCTGGAATACTTTGGAATGCTGGAAGAAGCAGCCCTTGTAAGAAAAGCAGTTGACTGGAGCCTCTCCAACGGATTTGTGACAAGAGATATAGATACGGTAAATTACTATTCAACAACAACGATCGGCGATCTTATTAAAGACTATATCGATAACAAGATCCCTTCGGCAGTCAATAAAAACAATATAGCACTCAGCAAGTCGACGATTATTTGACGGCAACTTGCGCAACTGGTGGTATGAGCAATGTTCATAAATCGCCGGTGAGTAAAAAAAGTTCTTTGCAGTTTCATAAGGCGGGGGTATATTCGCAGAACAAATTCCTTAATGTTAAGAAGCGTAGTAAATAGTAATGTCAGATCACTTCACACGTTTATCGTGGTGGTAGTCATTATTATTATTCCTGCTCTGCATGGAGGCGTTAACGTATAAAAGACAAACTTTAAAATACAAGACCCGCCTCCAAAAAGGCGGGTCTTTTTTTGCGCCTATACTATTTACAAACACCACGAACGAGATAGAATTATTAAAACGGTTTAAAAGCAGATGGAATTAAACAAATACAGCAAGACGATTACGCAGGACGTTACACAACCAGCAGCGCAGGCCATGCTTTACGGTATAGGCCTGACCGATGAAGATCTCGCGAAAGCGCAGGTAGGTATCGTGAGCATGGGTTATGATGGCAATACATGCAATATGCACCTTAACGACCTGGCAAGAGTTGTGAAGCAGGGCGTATGGGATAATGGTCTTGTCGGTCTTATATTCAACACCATCGGCGTAAGCGACGGCATCAGCAACGGAACAGACGGCATGAGATACTCGTTGGTAAGCCGGGACATTATCGCAGATAGCATAGAAGCAGTATGCGGTGCGCAGTATTACGACGGATTGATCGCCATCCCCGGTTGCGACAAAAACATGCCAGGATCCATCATAGCCATGGGCCGCCTCAACAGGCCGGCTATCATGGTGTATGGAGGAACCATCGCACCCGGACATTATAAAGGAGAAGACCTCAACATAGTATCAGCTTTTGAAGCACTCGGCAAGAAGATAGCCGGGCAATTGTCAGACGAAGATTTCAAAGGAATAGTGATGAACTCCTGCCCCGGCGCAGGAGCCTGCGGCGGAATGTATACGGCCAATACCATGGCATCAGCGATAGAAGCCTTGGGTATGAGCCTTCCCTACTCCTCCTCCAACCCCGCACTGAGCGAAGAAAAACAGAAAGAGTGCCGCGAAGCCGGAAAAGCAGTGCTACTGCTGCTCGAGAAAGATATCAAGCCATCGGATATCATGACGCGGAAAGCATTCGAGAATGCCATCGTTACCATCATGGTACTTGGAGGATCCACGAATGCCGTGCTGCATCTGATCGCTATGGCGAAAAGCGTGGACGTGCCACTTACACAGGACGACTTTCAGGCAATCAGCAACCGGGTGCCCGTACTGGCCGATTTTAAACCCAGTGGTAAATACCTGATGCAGGATCTGCACCAGCATGGCGGTGTACCCGCTGTTATGAAATACTTGCTGGGCCAGGGCTTACTACACGGCGATTGCATCACCGTTACCGGTAAAACACTGGCGGAGAACCTGCAGTCGGTACCCGACCTCGACTTCGATCAGCAGAAGATCATATACCCTCTTACAGCACCCCTTAAAGCCACCGGCCATTTGCAGATCCTTTATGGCAACCTCGCTGAAAAGGGAGGTGTGGCAAAGATCAGTGGCAAGGAAGGAGACCGGTTTAAAGGCCCGGCAAGAGTATTCGATGGAGAACATGAATTGATCAACGGTATCAACTCCGGAAAAATAAAAGCAGGAGATGTAGTAGTAATAAGATACGTGGGCCCCAAGGGAGGCCCGGGCATGCCTGAAATGCTGAAACCAACATCTGCCATTATAGGAGCAGGTCTTGGAAAAAGCGTGGCACTTATAACGGACGGAAGGTTTAGCGGGGGCACACATGGCTTTGTAGTAGGCCATATCACCCCCGAAGCTTATGATGGCGGACTGATAGCGCTGGTGCAAGATGATGATGTGATAGAACTGGATGCCGCTGCCAATACCATCAACCTGAAGGTGACGCCGGAAGTAATAGCACAGAGGCGGTCGGCATGGAAACAACCCGCCCTTAAAGCAACGAAGGGTATTTTATTTAAATATGCAAAGCATGTAAAGGATGCTTCCGAAGGTTGTGTAACCGACGAAGCATAGTACGATACTTACAAAAAAACTCAATCATGGAGACACTTGAAATAACAAAAGACAAAACGGCCCTTGCCGCTAAAGTAACCACCTCAATCACCGGATCGCAGGCGGTGCTTGAATGTTTTATTGCAGAAGGTGTAGAAACCATTTTCGGCTATCCTGGAGGAGCGATCATGCCTATCTATGACGCATTGTACGACTACCAGGAAAAGCTGAAACATATACTCGTACGTCATGAACAAGGAGGCATTCATGCCGCGCAGGGATATGCCCGCACTTCCGGGCGCGTGGGCGTTGTTTTCGCCACCAGCGGCCCGGGCGCTACCAACCTGGTAACGGGGCTTGCAGATGCGATGATCGACAGCACGCCGCTGGTAGCGATCACCGGCCAGGTGTTTGCGCACCTGCTTGGCACAGATGCCTTCCAGGAAACGGATGTGATCAATATAACAACTCCTGTCACCAAATGGAACTACCAGGTAACAGACGCCACGGAAATTCCGGCAGTACTGGCTAAAGCATTTTATATCGCTAAAAGCGGCAGGCCGGGACCGGTACTGATCGACATCACTAAAAATGCACAGATCCAGAAATTCGATTACGAGGGATACATTACCTGTTCGCATATCAGGAGCTACCGGCCCAAGCCCATCGTGCGTAAAGACTATATAGAAAGAGCCGCAAAACTGATCAACGAAGCGCAAAAGACCTTCGTGCTTTTCGGACAAGGCGTCATTCTTGGTAAGGCTGAGAAAGAGTTTAAACAGTTCGTCGAGAAATCCGGCATCCCTTCCGCATGGACGATACTGGGCCTGAGCGCGCTGCCAACCGATCACCCCCTGAACGTAGGCATGCTCGGTATGCATGGTAACTATGGGCCCAACGTGCTTACAAACGAATGTGATGTACTGATCGCCGTAGGCATGCGGTTCGACGACCGGGTTACCGGGCGTCTCGACAAGTATGCACGGCAGGCAAAGATCATTCATCTCGATATCGACCCCTCAGAGATCGATAAGAACGTGAAAACGGCCGTGCCGGTGTGGGGAGACTGTAAAGAAACCCTGCCCCTGCTTACTTCCCTGCTGGAACAGAAATGCTATCCACAGTGGCTGCAGCGGTTTAAAGACTTTCAGAAAGAAGAAGAAGATGTTTGCATCAATAATGAGCTGCACCCCTCTACCGAAGAATTGACGATGGGTGAAGTGATCCATTTACTGAACGAACTCACGAAAGGAGAAGCGGTGATAGTTACCGATGTGGGGCAGCACCAGATGGTAGCCTGCCGCTATGCCAAATTCAACCAGAGCCGCAGTAATGTTACTTCCGGCGGGCTGGGTACTATGGGCTTTGCATTACCCGCCGCTATCGGGGCCAAGTTCGGTGCGCCAGAGCGCACCGTAGTGGCAGTAATAGGTGATGGCGGGGTTCAGATGACCATCCAGGAACTGGGTACCATCATGCAATCGGAAGTAGATGTAAAAATATTGATTCTTAATAACCATTTTCTTGGAATGGTGCGCCAGTGGCAGCAGCTATTCAACGACAAGCGATATTCCTTTGTAGATATAGCCAGCCCCGACTATGTAATGGTGGCGAAAGCCTACGGCATTTCCGGTAACAGTGTCGGTAATCGCGAACAATTGAAAGACGCAATTGCAGCAATGCTGCATCATAAAGGATCGTACCTGCTGGAAGTACATGTAGGAAAAGAAAACAATGTGTTTCCCATGGTGCCGCAGGGATGTAGTGTGAGTGAAATAAGGTTGAAGTAAACGGCATCTGGAAGATTATTTCAGGAAGTTCAGTTAAACAAATCATAGTATGAAGCAGGAGTTTACCATAACGGTATATACAGAAAACCAAATAGGCTTACTCAATCGCATCGCGATCATCTTCTCACGCAGAAAGATCAATATCGACAGCCTTAATACCTCACCTTCGGAAATAGAAGGCATTCACCGCTTTACCATTGTGATCAATGAAACAGAAGATGTAGTAAAAAAACTGGCCCGCCAGATAGAGAAGCAGGTAGATGTGCTGAAAGCCTTTTACAATACAGATGATGAAATAGTATGGCAGGAGCTGGCGCTCTACAAAGTTTCTACCGATGAAATTGCCGAAAAGGTAAAGGTAGAAAGATTGCTCCGCGAATATGGAGCAAGAGCTGTAGTGATCCGGAAAGATTATACCGTGTTTGAAACCAGTGGCCATCATGAAGAAACCGACAAACTGGTGAAAGTGCTGGAACCTTATGGACTCATAGAATTCGTACGCAGTGCAAGGGTTGCGATCATCAAGGCAAGCAATGGATTCCACGAGCGGCTGAGGGAGTTTGAACAAACGGATCCCGGAGAAGATGTGATAGAAAATGAATACTTGGGTAAACAGGGCGAGGTGTTTACCATGTAATGATGCTACTTTAAGTACTAACAATAACAAACATAAAAAATCTAAACAATGGCAAAGTTAAATTTTGGTGGGGTAGAAGAAAATGTAGTGACGCGCGAGGAGTTTCCTCTTGAAAAAGCACAGGATATATTGAAAGACGAAACAGTTGCAGTAATCGGCTATGGTGTTCAGGGTCCAGGGCAGGCATTGAACCAAAAAGATAATGGTATCAACGTTATAGTTGGACAACGGAAGAATTCCAAAACATGGGATAAAGCCGTACGTGATGGCTTTGTACCAGGCGAAACATTGTTTGAAATTGAAGAAGCA
>JACMJX010000308.1 GCA_014380425.1 Chitinophagaceae bacterium
ACCAGTTGCAATTAAGCGATGCCGGCCTAGGGGGCGTATTACTTGCCCTTCCTGTTGGCCAGATGAGTGGGATGGCTTTGTCCAGCTATCTGGTAAGCCGATTTGGCAGCAAAAGAATGCTCACGATAGGTGCATTGTTATATCCCGGCTCGCTGGTTCTGTTAGGCGTGGCTTCTGCAGTATGGCAATTGGCAGCATTTTTATGTGTATTCGGACTTTGCGCAAATCTTAGCAATATATCGGTTAACACACAGGGAGTAGGAGTGGAGCGATTATACAGAAGGTCAATCATGGCCTCTTTTCATGGCCTTTGGAGTTTAGCAGGGCTAACAGGAGGATTGATAGGCGCATTCGTAGTTACTAGAGATATGGAACCCTTCACTCATTTCTGCATCATTTGCGGGCTTGCAATCCTGCTTTGGCTCATTGCTCACCGTTATGTTCTTCCAAGAGATGCGACTCAGGGTGCCAAAAGAAGCATTTTTGTGAAGCCCGACAAAACTATTCTGCGCCTGGGCCTTATCGCTTTCGCCTGCATGGTTTGTGAAGGAGCTATGTTCGATTGGAGTGGTGTCTATTTTGAGAAAGTGGTCGGTGCGCCAAGAGATCTTGTCCGGCTAGGTTATGTTGCTTTTATGTTCACTATGGCTGGCGGCAGGTTTGCAGCTGATTGGCTAGTGAACAGATTTGGAATAAAACGAATGATCCAGGCAAGCGGTCTCGTTATCATTTCAGGTCTCATGTTGGCTGTTTTCTTTCCATACCTAACAACGGCCACCGCAGGTTTTCTGCTTGTAGGGATCGGTGTGTCTTCAGTAGTACCCCTTGTATATAGTCTTGCGGGTAAATCAGCCACCCTACATCCGGGCGTTGCACTTGCTGCAGTATCCTCCATTGGCTTCTTTGGCTTCCTTCTGGGGCCTCCTATGATCGGCTTTATTGCAGAAGCCGCCAGCTTGAGGGTATCATTCGCTGTTATCGGTATTCTGGGCCTTGGAACTACTATACTTGCTGGAAAAATTAAGGTTGCGTAATTTCGCGTTCTATGGCAACGTCAAAATCAGTAGCTTTTCACACTCTTGGCTGTAAACTTAACTTTTCAGAAACGTCGGCGATCTCCCGTATGATGGAGAAAGAAGGCTTTGAAAAGAAGGAATTTGACGACCAGGCAGACGTATATGTTATCAATACTTGCTCCGTAACCGAAAATGCAGATAAGGAATGCAGAATGCTCGTCCGGCGCATTCAGCGCCGGGCCCCACAAAGTTTCGTGGTTATTACTGGTTGTTACGCTCAGTTAAAGCCAAAGGAAATAGCATCTATTCCTGGGGTAGACCTCGTTCTGGGAGCGGCAGAAAAATTTGATATAGCAGAACATATTAAGGAGCTTTCAAAAGGAAATCCAGCAAGAATACACAGTTGCGATATAGAAGATATTACAGGCTTCAATACTTCGTATTCGATGAACGACAGAACACGAACCTTCTTGAAAGTTCAGGACGGGTGCGATTACAACTGCTCATTCTGTACTATTCCTATGGCCAGGGGTAAAAGCCGTAGCGATAGTATAGAAAATGTAATAGCGACAGCGAAGGAACTGGCAGCGTCTGGCGTGAAAGAAATCGTTCTTACAGGTATTAACCTCGGAGATTTCGGCAAGGGACCAGGCGGGTCAAATAGTGTAATAAAAACCATTCAAAGAGAGGAAGATTTTTTTAGTCTTATAAAAGCACTGGATGCGCTTGATGGAATAGAGCGATACAGAATATCTTCTATAGAACCCAATCTGCTGTCGGATGATATGATACGGTTTGTAGCTTCCAGCAGAAAATTTATGCCGCATTTTCATATACCCTTACAGAGTGGTAGCGATAAAATACTGGCGCTCATGAAACGAAGATATAAAAAAGAGCTATATGAAGGGAAAGTGCAAAAGATCAAAGAGTTTATGCCGCACTGTGCAATCGGAGTGGATGTAATCACAGGCTTTCCAGGCGAAGGCGAAACAGAATTCGCGGAAACAGTTGACTTTCTAACTAAAATCGATATTTCCTACTTACATGTTTTTACTTATTCCGAAAGAGATCATACGCATGCATTGACGATTGAACCAGTGGTTCCCATTCATATTCGCCATCAACGCAATAAAATACTCCGTAGCCTGTCTTTTATAAAGATGCAGCAATTTATAGAACGGCATAAGGACGAAACCCGGAAGGTGCTGTTCGAAAAAAGCGGAAAAGATGGCATTATGGAGGGTTATACTGACAACTATATCAAGATATCAATTCCCTATAATGAGGCCTATAGAAATCAGGTAATTGATTGGAAAATACGATAGAATATTTTACAAATTTGTCCGTTATATACCTAATGAACAAATTCCAGGTTACGATACTTTTCGAGTGGGAGGACAGTCATACGGCACTTTTAGCAAGCCACAGGACGTATATCAATAAATTAATTCTTGACGGTGTGATAGATCAGTATGCCGTTACTATGGAAAGTCAGCGAATTTGGATCACTATAAATGCTGAGTCCAAAGAATCTATAGACATTACGTTGTCAAAATCACCGCTCTATCGTTACTGGACGTATCAGATCGACGAGCTTTATGTAATTGATGGGCTCCACTACCGTCTTCCTGCAGTGCAGTTGAATTAACGCTAATCCCTCACCGTTTTGGCAATATTATTCAGCCGCTGAAATTTCTCCTTTGCCTTTTGCGCAATAACGGCATCATCTGACCTTGACAGGTTATTGAGCGAAGCAAGGGCCTCTGCTAAAAGTTCTTTCCGCTGCTTGGAATTCGAAATGATTTGCGTTACGTCTGCCCGGGTCAGATTGCAGTCGACCTTTGCAAAGCGAAGTTCCGCATTCAGATCACTGATCCTCTTTTCCAGTAATGCTGCTCTGCTCTTTTCGTTTTTCAACATTTCATTGGTGATAGTGCTATTGCCCGTACTCAACTTATTTATTTTCGCAGTGAGCGACTCATTTTCTTTTTTGAGCGTATTTATCATGGAAAGTATAGAAGTGTACTGGGACTCCTTTTCCATCATTACCTTTTTTTAAGATTCATTCTCCCGGCGTATGGAATCGTTCCTGTATTGAAACCGCACGGTGTTATTATCCTTGGGCGACTTACTAACCAGCCTTTGTTCATTAAGATTATCCTCCAGTTGAACAATGCGCTCATCCTTTTTCATAATCAGCTGCTGAAGATATGCCAGATCTTTTTTTAAGTCATCGACATCATCACCCGGTATTACTTTCACATTGTTGGCAGTATTAGCACTGGTATTATCTTTATACAAATCCAATCTGTCACGCTCCTGAGGAGTGTAAATCAACGCAGCAACAAGCAGTGCCGCAAGTAAAACGGAGGCTACAGTAAAAAGCATAACCTTCCTGATGTTTTGGTTTCTTTCACTAAAATTTGTAGGCTTCATATTGATCAGCTGTTTTCAACATACGTACTACGCGGCGTTGGATGAATATTGTTCTCTTTCTTTATTTCTGCACGTACCACCTTTACTATGCTGTTGTTTTTTAATCTGTTTGAACGCAGGCTCCATTCAGGATCAAGTCGCCTCAGGTCTGTTCTACTAAAACCAACAGCGTAAAATTGCCAGGCATAGCTGTTTCCGTAGGCGTCTTTCGTTTCAATCTTACCGGTGTTGTCTTTATTCTCCGATGCAATAAAGTAATGAAAGACCTTGCCTAATTTCATCTGCCCGGAGGCGGATGTAACATAAGGGGTTTCTTCCTCACCAGTTGGCCCTGCGCTGATTTTTATTACAAGGTGCATATTATCCAGAAGTACTCTTTTGTTGGCATCGAGAATACCTTCCGGTAATCGCCAGGGAGCATATTCTCTTGGTAGAATACGACGATAGCTGATCCAGGCACCTGCGAGATTCATAAACAACAACCCCGCGCACACGATGATAGTAAGCGTGTGAAACATTGCGCCGCTGCCTTCTGTTTCAAAAAATGATAGTGTATTCATCTGGTTGGTAAAACCTTCCTTTAAAAACGATAGGCAAGTCCTAATTGCATACCGACATAAGTAACAGGGAAGCGCTGAATAATTGCTTCAGACGGCTTATTAGGATCTTGCATACCATCACCGGCAGATAAGTTTGTTCTAAATACCACCTCCTTCTCCGCCACCGTAAGTGTATTTACTCTTTCGTCTCCATCTATTTCAAATTCCTTAAGACTTCTTGACCTTACCTGAAACAAAATATGAGAAAA
>JACMJX010000309.1 GCA_014380425.1 Chitinophagaceae bacterium
AGAAACCGGAAAATAACGCCCCAACTCCCGTAGTGTCAGGTGCGGAAATTACGAAAGGGCCGGCTTTGAAGTCCCTAAGAATATCGCCAGTTCCGGCCGCAGGTTGAACCAAATTGGTATTCGCACTGAAGTCAATGCCGTCTTTTACCTTACCTGCTTTAATGGCCCATTTCACCCTTATCCCGTTATTGAGTAAGTGCACAATTAAACCATAAGACCTCAGATTAAATCTTCCGGCAGTATTTGCCTGCAAAGCATTATCCATGGGAATGATATAACTCCCGGTAGGCAATAATTCGGGGTTAGCTGCTGGAGAAGGAAGGTCCTGTGAATAAACCTTCCCCATAGGAAAATAGAGTACAACAAGAATTAGCACTATATATATAATTGCTACGCGATGTTTAATGGCTTGGTTTTTCATAAGTCAGGATGCAGAACGGAGAATAGTAGTGATATATTACATCAGTGGCGGTGTTTTTCCCAGTTTTGGAATAATTTGATAAAAATCTTGCACTAACTGAATGTAGAAACCTTACAATTAAGAGCTACGATCGCCCTCTGCGTCTTCCTCTTCGCGTTCCTCTGCGCTCTTTGGGATTAACCTTGGTGCTGCACCCTTTAAACGCAGAGGACGCTAAGAACGCCAAGAGGAAGACGCAGAGGCTGAACATGGCAACGCATGCCTTTGTAACTCATGGCGCTATAACCTGGTGGTGAGATGATCTTTTAATCTTGGGTTCATGATGTAAAACCAAATCGGGGGTAGCAGTGATAGCAGAATCATTCCCGGATATCCTGTTGGCAGTTGCGGAGAACTGTCATGGTAGCGCAGGACCTGGTATTTCCTGCTTGCCAGGTAATGGTGATCGCGGTGACGGGAAACTTCAAATAACAAGACCCTCCCCAGCAGGTGATGGCTGTCCCAGCTATGCACGGGAAGTACACGTTCGAATTTTCCCTCCATAACATATTTCCTCGTTAAACCATAATGTTCGATATATCCTACAGTCTGTAACAACAAGATCCCCATCAGTGCTGCAAGCATAAAGTATACGAGGACCTGCCAACCAAAAATTAAAAAGATCAAACCGATGAAGGCCATTTGAATGAAATGGAATTGAATCATTTCGTTGCCCGGATGAGCCGCAGTTCCGTATTGTTTCCGGCTATCCTGGTTTGCAATCGTCCATGCACCAAAATAAGTGAACACGATACAGCGCAACCAGAACATATATAAGTTCTCACCAAACCTGGCCGTAGAAGGATCTGCCCTTGTGCCTATATTTTTATGATGACCTTTATTATGCTCAACGATATTATGCATGTACAGCGAACTGAGCAGGGAAAATTTTGCAAGGGTTCGTTCAAACCTGTTTACCCTGTGGCCCAGCTCATGACCGACATTAATTCCGCAGGTGCCACAAAATAAGCCCATAGTCCCGATCCTGCCGACCTTGTCTACCAGGCTAAGCGTTGTATCCTGCATAGAGTATAAAAAAAGAAATAGCGCGGGCCATTGCACGATGACGATCAGGTAAAGAATCAGGTCATAAGCTCTTTCTGATTTGGCTTCATCTTCAGCGGCGACAGAAAGATTCCGTTTATCTGGTTTGCTCCATAACTCAACACATGGTATTACCAGCCAGGTGATCAGCAGTGGAATGTAGCACACCCAACCCT
>JACMJX010000310.1 GCA_014380425.1 Chitinophagaceae bacterium
AGTACGTTGGACACATCCCCTGTTCTTTCATCACCTTCGGGTGCCATGAAATAGCCCGCAGGTTTATAAATGATCTTTGTAAGATCGGCCATATCTGTCATAAACAGGTAGAGTACATATCTTAAACCAGCGGCAGTATTCCTTACCCCGTGCGCCAAATGCAACCAACCATGCATGGTTTTAATGGGCGCAGGGCCTTGCCCGTTCTTTGCTTCGTAAACCGTGTGGTATGCTTTAGCATCTATTACCACTTCTTCAGAAATAACTGCGTTTACTATGCTTTCGCTTGTGCCGAAACCAATACCACCCCCCTTACCTGTATTTATGAATCCATCCTGTGGGCGGGTATAAAAAGCATACCTGCCATTCACGAATTCCGGGTGTAATACTACGTTTCGTTGCTGGGGAGAAGGCGTGCGAAGGTCGGGCAATCTTTCCCAATCAATCAAATCTCTCGTTCTTACTATTCCACATTGCGCTATAGCTGCCGATTGATCGAAGCCGGGTGCGGAAGTATCGCGTTTTTCCGTACAGAACAGTCCATAAATCCAACCGTCTTCATGTTGCACAAGGCGCATATCATAAATATTCGTATCTGCATCTTCAGTCTCAGGAATAAGAGCAGGATAATCCCAGAATTTAAAATCGACCCCATTAGCACTTTCCGCAACTGCAAAAAAGGATTTCCTGTCAGAACCCTCCACTCTTGCCACGAGGTAGTATTTTCCATTCAGTTTTATAGCGCCTGCATTAAACACCGCGTTGATCCCAAATCGTTCCATTAACCATGGATTTGTTTCTTCGTTAAGATCATATCTCCAGAAAAGCGGCGTATGGTCTGCAGTGAGTATAGGGTAGTGATACCGCACGTACACGCCATTTCCCAAAAGCTCTTGCTGATTCTGTCTGCTGAATAATTTATACTGTTCCTTCTGTAATGCCTGTAACCTGTTCTCGAATTTCTTACTCATATCACACTTTTTATGCCATCGACTCAATAACAACTTATTGGCCACCGGCCTTTTATACAATTTATTTAATCCTCCAATTTATTCCACCATGTTCTTTTGAGTATCATTACTATAATAAGGAGTACTCCTATTGTCAGCAGTAGCGGAAGGTGCATACTAAGCACTATGTACATGGGAAGAAGTGTTAAGCAACATTGCGCAATGATTCCTGCAACAACGTTGAACATATCCAGTTTAAACCGCTTATTTGGCTGAAACGAAGGGTCTTCTATTATTACCATTTCATAAACCGGCTTCCAGAATCCCCATGGTTTCACGGTCCGGTAAAAATCCTTCAGCACTTGCGGATCTGTTGCCGGTGCCAGATAAGTTCCAATAAAACATCCTGCAACAGAAATAGCAAATAATACCGGGAAATAATAAAGAAACTCTATACCATCAAACAGCCGGGAGAAAACAAGAGCACCTGCTATTCCGGTCAGCATTCCGTAAAAGAAGCCGTTGGCGTTGAAGCGCCACCAGTACCACTTCAATACGTTGGCAGCTATATATCCACCATAAAGTCCGGATACAATCCACTGTAGAATACTGTTAACGTCCCTGGCAAAAAATCCGAGTATTACGCCACATGTTACCACTAAGATCCCAACAATATAATTCATTGATATGATCTTCCGGTTCGAAGCAGCCGGGTTTATATACTTCAGGTAAATATCATTTACAATATAGGCTTGTGAAGCATTCAAGGTACCTGAGAAAGTTCCCATAAATGCTCCAAGCAATCCGGTAAGAACAAGCCCTAAAATGCCGACGGGCAAGAAGCTATTGATAGCTGCCGGCAGAATACGTTCAAAATCGGCACCATCTGTAGTATTTATATTGATCTGATCATAATAAAGAAGTGAAAGTACCGTAAGCCCTATGACCATTGAATAGCGTATCGGAAGAAGGATCAAAGAAACAAAGCCTGTCATCTTGGAAGCGTCTTTGGGTGAACGGGTCGAAAGTATCTTCTGCATATCATAATTAGGTGCCGGGCCGGCAAAGCTGGCAAAAGCTCCTTTAAACAACATCATCATGAAAAAAATACCGAATAGCCCATACCCATCATCCCTTATCTTTTTATTAGCATCCGGAAGAATGGAAGACCAGTTGAGATCTAGTTTCCAATTGAAAAAAGGTGTACTCCATCCGTCTGGCACACGAAGGCTTTTACCCTCCAGGTTATGCATGGCAAGGTAAGCAATGGCAATACATCCCACGGTCATTATCGCATACTTGATCACATCTCCAAGAACGATACTATGCATTCCTCCAAGAATGGAGTAGAACATAGCAAAAACTGTAAAAATGATTCCATAAAAATGGGCAGTGTACTTTGGAGCAACGGTGAATGGAATATAGGGTTGCACCATGTGCCAGGGTATAAAGATCTCTATGAACTTGCCAAGCCCTACAAATCCGTAAGCTAGAAATCCAAGACAGCCTATCAATGCAAATGCGACAGTTACATTATGTGAGGCGATAGTTCCCTTGCCCTTTAAACCAAATCGCGTCGCCAGCCACTCTGCACCGGTATCTGCCTTTGAGCGCCGAAGCCATTTAGCCAGGAACATCATGTTAAATACCTGGTTAAAAACCGGCCATAGCCAGGGTATCCATATACTTTTAAAACCATAAACAAAACACAAAGAAACCATCCACATAGTCCCGCTGATATCGAACATGTCACTTGCATCACTAAGCCCCAGCATATACCAGGGAAGCGATTTACCGCCCATCAGGTAGCTCTGTTTATTCTGCCTGGCCTTCTTTCTGAACCAGAAACCAAGTGCGACCATCGCAATAAGATAGCAGGATATTATTACTATATCAATTAAGTGTAGCTTCATCTTACGGTTTAAATAACGGGCTTTGTTTATTCCCCCTCTAAGTTAATAACTCGTTCTTACTATTGCAATCGATACATCTCGGGAATTTTATCTCCAAAAACAAGATAGCCGTTATCTTTAAATGTAATGAAGTCGCTTGAAGACACGTGGCCTTTATAAGGCGTCCAGTAGGTATCATCCCTATTGGCCCATACCAGTACATAGGCAAGTTGAACGGGCTGCTTCCGGAGTGCTGTCAGCAGGCTTTGCGTGTACCAGTTCGTCTGTGTAAGTTTGGGCAGCCCGGTTTCCGTTAATGCCGCTATCTTGTTTTTACTGATAGCATAATCCGATACGATCTTAAGCTTGGCAGAAGCTGCTGAAAGATCCCCGTTTGCCGAAAAGTCGCCATAGTTATCCATTCCTACAAGATCAACATAAGTATCTCCGGGATACCGCAGCAGATATTGAGCCTGGGAATTGAAGTTCTTGTCGGGCGACCAGGCATACAAGAAATTGTGTACCTGAAGCGTGTCCCGCAGGTAACTCACCGTAAACTGGTATAACTTCTTGTATTCTTCTGCCGTGCAGTGCGATTGCCCCCACCAGAACCAGTTGCCATCGAACTCGTGAAAAGGACGAAAGATAACAGGAACAAGCTTACCATCTGCCCCAATAAGTGTTTTCGAAAAATCGGCAATCTTTTTAAGATCCCTTTTAAAGACATCGTTGTGTGTTCCGCCAGGGAGTATTTTGCTAACCGCTTCAACTGGCGACTCATCCCAGTAAAAACTTCCATTAGAAACGGGATTATCATAATGCCAGCAGTAAGTATTGATACCGCCCCGGTTGTATGCATCTACCGTAAGATCATGAGATACTTTGTTCTCATAATTAAACCATGCACCTGTGGCATTTCCCGCTATAAAATTAAAGTCCCAGCCATAAACAGACGGATATGCGCCGCTCACCTCTTTCACGTCCGACCTTTCGGGCTGATACGGTTTGCTTTCTTCATTAGCCCAACCTACACCACGCTTGGTAGCATCCTGGTGTCCGAACATGATCTTTGTTTTCGACAATTGCTTCATAATGTAAAATAGTGATGTGGTCTGGTCCGTTGCATTCACATCTGCAAGCCCAGCTCTAATTGTTTTTAGATCCGGCTTATTGCTGCCCTCATCCACTTCAGGAATGCTTGCCTCATCACCTGATTTTTTGCATGATGTATTCCCCAGCAAAAGCATGTAGATAAGAATTGCCAGTATCCTGCCTGCAGAAAATCTCTTTAATATGTTGTTTTTAGTCATAACAGCCTTTTATTGATATAGCTTTTCCCTGGCTACATCTTTCTGAAACAGGGAAGTCTTGTACTCATAAAGTTTTTTGAAGTCCTGCGCTGATGCATCCTCTTTACGGGGAACATAATAGTGCCAATTTCCGTTCTTCTGCATGCCATGGTTACGCCACAGCATTATATAGGATAGTTCATAGCCGTCCATTCCTTTCCAGAGCACACCGGTGAACCATTCCTTATAAGGGATAGCCTCATAACCAGTTTCTGCGAAAGCAGGTATTTTGTCCCTTTCTTTTGAAAGCTTGTTTACAATTTTTATTTCCTTTTGTATTCTTTTAAGAAAGTTGCTGTCGGTA
>JACMJX010000311.1 GCA_014380425.1 Chitinophagaceae bacterium
GGAAGAAAAGAGTAAACTGACTGTCACCGAAATATATATTCAGTTAAGGCTGGAACAATCGGTTGCCTCACAACATCTTGCCATCTTGCGGCGCGCAGGCATCGTAAAAACAGAAAGGGAGGGAAAGTTCATCTTCTACATACTCAACAGCAATAGGATTGCGGAGATCGGAAACTGCGTGATTGATTTATTGAAGTAATCATGAATAAATAAGGAAACATGTTGATAAAACAACTTTATACCAACTGTTTAAGTGAGGCCGCCTATTACATCGAAAGCAACGGAGAAGCAGCGATAATAGACCCGCTGAGAGATATAGAAGAGTACATCGCACTTGCCGCAGAAAGAAATACATCCATCAAGTATATTTTTGAAACCCATTTTCACGCTGACTTCGTAAGCGGCCATATCGATCTGGCTAAAGCCACAGGAGCGCCTATTGTATACGGCCCGAATACACTAACGGAATTTCCCATCCATCTCGCATCGGATGGCGAGGAGTTTCGTATCGGTGCGCTTATGCTTAAAGTATTGCACACTCCCGGCCATACGCTGGAATCCAGCTGCTACTTGCTGCACGATGCAAACGGCAGCCCCTATGCTTTGTTTACCGGCGATACCCTTTTTGTGGGAGATGTAGGTAGGCCCGACCTCAGTAGCGGCAATATGGGTAAAGAGGAATTAGCATCCTTATTATACGATTCGTTACAGCAAAAGATAGTGCCTTTGCCCGATGATGTTATTATCTATCCGGCCCACGGCCCCGGAAGTAGTTGCGGTAAAAACCTCGGGGCTGAAACATCCAGCACGGTGGGAGAACAGAAGAAAACAAATTATGCGCTGCAGCCTCAGTCCAAGGAGGAATTCATTTCCGCAGTAACCGAAGGCCTTGTAGATCCGCCACAGTATTTTCCCATTAATGCCCGTATCAACAAAGAAGGGTATGAGAGCATAGATAATGTAATGACCAAAGGCATGAATGCACTCGATATCGATTCATTTAAAGAACTTACCAGCAAAGATGCTCTTATTCTCGATACCCGGAATGCTGCTACTTTCACGCAGGGCTTCATACCAGGATCGGTCAGCATAGGCCTCGAAGGCCGGTTTGCTGAGTGGGCCGGCAGTCTGCTTCCATTCGATCAGCCCATCGTGCTGGTAACGGAAAAAGATCAAGAGAAAGAAAGCCTCGTCCGCCTCGCCAGAGTAGGCTTCGATAAAGTGCAAGGCTTTCTGCAAGGGGGCTTCGAAGCCTGGCAGCAGGCGGGTGAACCTGTAGATCTGATCATTGACGTGGAAGCGGATGAATTGGCTATGGATATCCCTTTCGATGAAAAATTAGTGGTGGTAGACGTTCGCAGAGAAGCCGAATTCGGTGATGGGCATGTAACGGATGCCGTTAATATTCCCCTCAGCGAGCTTACCGATGTTGCCAGAATGGCACAACTTGATGATGATCATAATTTCTACCTGCACTGCGGTAGTGGCTATAGAAGCGTTATAGCCCTTTCTTTGCTGAAACGCCAGGGCATTCACAATGTAAGAAACATCGCTGGTGGTTGGGATGCCATTAAAGAACAAAAGGGCATTAAAACTACTAAAGAATCCAGCGTACTTAACTAGCGGTTTTTAAATAAAATAACTGACAGCATTCTCCGCTTCCCTGCAGGCTTTTTCCAGATCGTCGTTTACAATAATGGTATTAAAGTGATGACGAAAGGAAATTTCGTATGAAGCTTTACTTATCCGTGCAGCAAGGCTATCGGGCGTTTCGGTGCCCCGGCTTTCCAGGCGTTTCTTTAATTCATCTACCGAGGGGGGCTCTATAAACATGGATAAGCTTGCGCCAGGGAATTGCTGTTGTACATGAATAGCTCCTTTAACATCGATATCCAGCATAGGGGTTTGGCCATTGTCCCAGATCCTTTCCAGTTCGCTCGTTAGAGTGCCATAGTACTTACCTTCATAAACCATCTCCCATTCTATAAATTCATGATGCTGAATCTTGTTCTGAAAATCCTCTACACTAATGAAATAATAATCCGCCCCATCTTTCTCATTACCCCTTGCAGTGCGGGTAGTAGCTGAAATGGAAAAAGCGAGGCTCGGATATTTACGAAGCAGATGCCTGGTAATAGATGTTTTACCCGCACCCGAAGGAGCAGTAATGATGATGATTTTCTTCGCTGCACTCATAGTGCAAAGAAATGGAAGATTACTGTAAAATAAAAACGCGCCCTTTTGAAGGCGCGTGTACTGTACTAACCTGAGTAACCCCTAAAATTTATAAGCCACCGTTGCTGTAAACTGCCTGGGTGGAATAGGATTCACACTATAGTTTTCGTGAACATAGTAGTTGTAAGTATTGGTGACGTTAGACAGTTTCGCCAGCACACTGAACTGCCTGAAAGTATAACCGGCACTAAAATCCAACGTGGTAAAACCATCTACTGATATCAAACGGTTGTATTGTTGCGCCTGCTTGAAAGTATTGTTCCACCCTGCGTACCGCTGGCCAAGGTAATAAACACCTGCGCCTAGTTTGAGCCCTTTCAGTTTGCTATCTTTAATAGTATAGAAAACACTCGCATTAGCCGTATGATTGGGATTGCCAACCAGGCGCTCGCCTTCGGTAGAAACGCCTGTTACCCCGTCTGGTGTGTTCTCGATTGTCATGCTATTATAACTATAGCCCGCTATTACATCGAGCCCTGCAAGCGGGTGACCTATTATATCGAGTTCTATGCCTTCACTAAGCGTTTCACCAACCAGTGCCTTGTAAACACTGTTGTTATTAGGAGTTACACCGTCCTTCGCGAAAGGTGCGGTTTGTGAAAAATTACTGTTCCTGATCCTGTATACGGTTAGGTTAACCGAAAGCATTCCTTTAAAGAAGTCGTTCTTGACACCTGCTTCATACTGATCGATGATGGAAGGAGGCAAAGCAATGCTGTCGATATCCACCCCGGTATTGGGAGTAAACGAATTGGAGTAGCTCGCGAAAATAGCCGTCGTCGGTACCGGTTTATAAACAACGCCAACCCGTGGGGAAAATGCATGGTCGTGTTTAGCGCCACTTGTCGCCCTGCTACTCTGCGCTTTGAAATTAAATTGCTCCTGTGCCCGGGTTTCGAGGTAAGAAAAACGAATACCTGCAAGAATCTTTACTTTTTCGGATATGCTTACCAGATCCTGAATATAAGCGCCCACTCTGTTGATAGGTGCCGTGGTTCGGGTTCTGAGGGTGTCCACCGGAACATCCGTGCGGCGGGGAAACCTATTGAGATCATACACATTTACACTGTCGTAAATAGCCGCCGTTCTGCTAAGTATGCTCGGAAGTGCATATCCATAAGTACGGGTACTATATCTGTCCGCATCAACCCCTGCAAGCAAGGTATGCTCTATAGATCCTGTCTTGAATTTACCGGTAAGGTCTACTTGTGCTGAATAGTAATCTTCATTATTTGAATTTCTGCCTAAAGCTCTTCGTAAAATACTATCCCTGTTTGCCTGAATGCGCTCCAGAGAATAATAATCACGCTGGTATTTGGAATAAGATAACACTGTATTAACCGACCAGTTGTCATTCAGGCGATGTTTTAAATTCGCCGAAGAGGTAGCCTGTTGTGTGTTAGCATACTGCCAGGGCGCTCCGTAAAAAGTGTTGCGAGCCACCTTCAGAATAGCAGTATCTGCAATGGAGCCGATGCCGAAATCGGGTGTGAAATCATGCTTCAGATAGTCCCCTTGAATCAATAGTTCTGTACGGTTACCAAGTTTAAAGAGCAGTGAGGGATTAACATAGTACCGCTTTGAATGCACTTGATCGCGGTAGCTGGCTGCAGTCTCAAAAGTACCATTAACCCTGTAAGCTATTTTGGAAGAAATAGGGCCGTAGATATCTATGGAAGGTTTAAACAACCCGTAGCTACCCGCTCGCAGGTTCACTTCTCCCCCGAACTCGAAGCGCGGTTGTTTAGTAATCATATTCAACACGGCACCAGGTGATACGTTACCATAAAGTATGGCTGCGCTCCCTTTCAGCACTTCCACTCTTTCCAGCGAACTCATTTCAGGCATGGCCCCGGAATTAACCCGGGCGCCGTTCTTAAACATATTAGTACTGGAAAACCCGTATCCCCGTGCATTAAACGTCTCCTGCGTGCCTGCCCTCTGAGAAGCCATATAAACACCATTGATATTCTTCACCACATCGCTCAGACGCTGCACCTGCTGGTCTTCGAGGGCTGTTCGGCCTATGATGGTTACACTCTGCGGAAGATCGATCAGAGCGATAGGAGCTTTGCCTATAGTAGCCGGACGGGTATTCATACTCCTGCGGCCTTCAACAACTACTTCATCCAGTTTCCGGGAGCTTTCTGAGAGCGCCAGGCTTATTTCTACGGTTTCGCCGTCTGTAACCATTACCTCTTTTTCCTGGCTCTGAAGGCCGGCATGTGAAATCGACAATGTATAAGACCCGGGCTTTACATTATGCAAAACAAAGTAGCCCGTTTCACCAGTCAGCGTCCCTTTACTTGTTCCCCTTAACAACACGTTCACAAAAGCCGCCGGTTCACCGTCAGTTGTAGTTACCCTTCCTTTAATCGTTCCATTCTTTTCAATATCCAGCCTGGTAGCAGCCAATGCTTCAACACTTTTTAGATTATTCTGAGCATGGAGATTTGAAAGGAAGCTGCTTGCAAAAAGAAGGCTTGAAAAAGCAAGCCCCAGCGTGTAGAAATGTTTCATGGTACTTATCAGCGTCATTTGTATGGACTGCAAAGAAAGCACAAGAACAGACCCGGTATTTACTGAATCAGGAAAACCATTTACGCAAAACGGAAAAATAGATAATTACAAAGGAAAATAATGTCAATTAAGAAGTGCGAGTTCCTCAACCCATATCCCCATTACTCCCTCAACGATGTTGGGAGTGGGAGGTAGGTAGGTTCTTTTTTACCGAAGAAACAGCAGTTCCTAAA
>JACMJX010000022.1 GCA_014380425.1 Chitinophagaceae bacterium
GACCCTAATGAAATAGAAGCTGTAACAATTTTAAAGGATGCCTCTTCTACGGCTATTTATGGTATACGGGGTGCTAATGGCGTTATAATAATTACCACTAAAAGGGGGAAACCCGGCCCGCCCCGGATAAGCTATACGTTTAATCAGGGGTTCAATTCCTTTACGGATCTGAGAACTTCAATGAATGCTGCGGATTATGCCCGTAATTTCAACTCGGCACTTCTCGCCGATTCATATGCGAGCGGCGTTCCTTATACACCGCGATATAGTCCGCGTGATATTGAATTGTATGCAAACGGGCAAGATCCGATTTTCCATCCGGATCGTAACTGGTTTGAGCTGTTATTTAAGAAAGTATCAACGCAATCCCAGCATAACCTCAATATCAGTGGAGGCCAGCGTAAATTAAAATATTTTATATCAGGCGGATATTTCAGCCAGGAAGGGCTCTTTAAAGATTTGTCTTTTCTTACGCCCGATTTCGATCCTCAGTCAACTTTCAGGAGATTTAACATCCGTTCCAACTTTAACTTTGACGTGACCAGTCGCTTTAAGATCACCCTTGATCTGTCGACGCAAACGGAAATAAGAAGCGGTAATAATAGTGGTGTAGGAACAGAACGCGTTCTCGGCGATATTGCCAGGGCTAGCCCGCTAGACGGGCCCGGACAAGTAGACGGTAAAGTGGTGAACATTAACACACTTAGCAATAATCCTTATATAGCTATTCTATGGCCTGGACAAACCGGCGGCGTAAAGCGGTCCTACCGCAATTATCTCAACGGAAAACTTCAATTCGACTACGACTTAAGCTTTATTACCAAGGGATTGACAACGAACGGATTTATAGGGGTACAAACATATAATGACCAGACGATTAACAACGGCAAGTTGCTGATTTCTTACCTTGCAGTACCTATTAACGGAGGACCTGTAAACGGCGGCAGTGTTAATTTCATTCCAAGCGCTACCGAAGCGCAGTTCAACTTTACTCAAACAGCCGGATACAACCGCAAGATTACCGTGCAGGGTGGTATCGATTACAAAAGAAAGTTTGGAGAGCATTACCTGACAGGCCTATTGGTCTATAACCAGGAAAAAACGTACGATCCTACCTTTGATTTCAGAGTGCCTAAAGCATACCAGACTTTTGCAGGGCGCATTACTTATGATTATCGCGGAAAATACCTTGCCGAAGTAAATGCCGCTTATAACGGAACAGAGAATTTTGCACCTGGAAAACGTTTTGGTTTGTTTCCCGGTTATTCGATCGGATGGATTCTATCCAAAGAATCTTTCTTTCCGAAAAAGTCAGTTGTTAGCTTCCTTAAAATGAGGGCTTCTTATGGTGAAAACGGTAACGATCAGATTGGTGGAGCACGGTTTCTTTACCGGCCTACCAGCTATGCCTATTATGGCAATGGTACTAATCCCAATATTTATTACTTCGGAAATAACGGTACTACTTATGCCGGTGTTCCTGGCCTTCGTGAGGGTGCCACAGGCAATCCAGACGTTACCTGGGAGAGAGCCGCTAAGCAGAACCTGGCTCTTGAAGTAAACCTGTTTAATGATCTCGTAAGAATTACCGCAGATGTATTTAAGGAGAAACGAAACAATATTCTTGCTACTCCGCAAACCATATCAGCGATCACCGGATTATCCCAGCCGGCTACCAATCTTGGAAGGATGGAAAACAAAGGATATGAATTGGATGCCAACTTCAGTAATTCCATTGGTAATGTTGGTTATAGAATTGGTGCTAATTTCAGTTTCGCCCGTAACAAGATTAATTTTAGGGATGAGATACCGAATATTTACCCTTATCAGAATCGCACTGGGCAGCGACTCGGCCAGTTTTTTGCCGTTCCTGTAGATGGTATTTATAATACATGGGATGAGGTGAATGACGCGAAGAGACCCTTTTATTCCGGTGCCGGGAATAAAGTACAACCAGGTGATTTTATATACAGGGATGTGAATGGCGACGGCATCATAGACAATTTTGATGCTATTCCTGTAGGTTACTCCAATTTACCTGAGAAGACTTATGGTATTTCATTAGCAGCTAATTACAGCGGTTTCGACATGTCAATATTATTCCAGGGCGTTGGCAATGTTTCGTTGAATTACACCCGCTTTCAGCGCGGTGCTGGCTTTGGGGGCGCTCCACCTGAAGGAGCGGCAGAATACTTCAATGAAAGCTGGACACCGGAGCGGTATGCAGCAGGGCTTCCTATCAATTTCCCTCGTTTTAGTGCCAATGGCAATTTCAACCCTAATGGCATCAATCCCAGTTTTTATGTGGCAGACGCCAGTTACCTGAGAATTAAGAATGCCGAAGTAGGATACACTGCCAAAGCAGTTTTATTGAGAAAGTTAGGCGTAAGTTCCATGCGTCTTTATGCCAATACCAATAATTTGTACACCTGGAAAAAAGTATTTAAGGGTATAGATCCGGAGAATACGGCAACCAACGATGCTAATACCGAGCCGTATCCATTAACGAGAACTATCAATGTAGGTCTTAATGTTAATTTCTAAAGTTGCACATATGAAAAAATTACAATCTTTTTTGCTTTATATGGTATTAATCCTACTAGTTTTTTCCTGCAGGAAGGAATTTTTAGATAAAGCACCTGGAGTAGATCTTACAGAAAACACCGTGTTTCAAAGCAAGGCCAACCTAGAATCATTTGTGGCATCTATTTATAAATATGCCATGCATTCAGTATTCCGATACAGGGATCAGCAGAATTATTCAACAACTGTTCCCGTAACAAGCACTGCGGTAGCGCATCCAACATCCGGCATTACGGAAGAAGGCGACGCTTCAGAAGCGAATTTCATCAATACAAATACCTGGAATTCCGGCCTTATTACAAGTGACAACATAGTAGCTTTCGAAGACTTCAGATATTACATCCGCTGGATTGCACTTCGCCAAATTGCTCTTGTTACAAAGCGAGCGAAAGAGGTGCCTGCGGTTGACCCTGCTGCAACTACAGAATACATCGATCAGGTAATAGCTGAAGTTAAATTCTTAAGGGCATTGAATTATTTCGAGATGATCAAACGATATGGAGGTGTGCCTATAGTGGATTCTGTATTTGCGGCCCAGGAACAGGCTAATATACCAAGAAGTTCGTTGGATTCTTGCATTCGGTTTATTTTGAAAGATTGTGACGAGGCCATCGCAAGCACCAACCTTCCGGCACGGTATTCAACAACTTTGACTGGAAGGGTTAATAAAGTAGCGGTATATGCTTTAAAAGCGAAAGTTTTATTGTATGCCGCAAGTCCACAGTTCAACACAGGTACTCCTTTAATTAACATGGCTAACGGTAGCGACAATCGCTTGATCTGCCTTGGTAATACTGATCCCGGTCGCTGGACAGCCGCAGCCGATGCCGCCCGGGAAGCGTTGGATGCTGCCAGGTCAAATGGGTATGCATTAATCAACAATCCTGCTGCCAGAAAGAATAATGCACTTTCCACTACAGGGCTCGTTAATAATTACCGCGTAGCCTGGGAAACCTACAACAACTCCGAACAGATACTAATGTATCAGGGATTCAATACTTCCAATGTAGGTAACCCACCGTTTTCTTACGTTAACCCTACTTGTATGAGTGTAAGCTCTAGCTGGAGCGGCATCAGTGTTCCTCTTAACTTTTTAAGGAGATACGAAGATACATTGGGCAATATTGTTAATTGGGATGCGGGTGGAGGGTCTGATCTTCTTGAGAAATACAATGCATTAGACAGACGATTCAAGCAAACCATGTGTTACACCACTTCTTATTATAATCCTGCGAACCCTTCTGTCTCTATTTTTGCGGGTGGAACTCATTATCGAAATTGCACCGGGGGATTATGGATGCGCAAGTACCTGCCGGGCGTCGGGGGTAATTTTGTAATGAATGATCCTGTTTTTCTTGTTAATGAACTCTATCTTAATTATGCCGAGGCATTAAACGAAAGTGGACAATTAGCAAGTGCCATCTCTTATACAGATTCTATAAGAATCCGGTCTGGCCAGCCACCATTACCTACTACATTAAACCAGACACAATTGCGAGAGCGCATCCGCAATGAGCGAGCGATAGAATTATGCTTTGACGACCAGCACTTCTGGGATTTAAGGAGATGGCTGATAAATCCGGATGGGATACTTAGAGGACCCATGCAGGGTTTGCAAATAAGCCGTGTAGGAGCAGGCACAGCCGGAGACCCTTACAAGTACAGTTGGCTACCTTACGCGTTCGAGACCCGCACGTTTAATGCAAATATGTACCTGCATCCCTTTCCGCTTTCCGAAGTGCTGAAAGGAAACCTGGTTCAAAACCCCGGTTGGTGATACAGCAGTTGGTAAAACACACTTCAACAATTATTATGGACAACATGTATATGAAACGAATTCTCTTTATATTTTTCATAACCCTGCTGCTGAACAGCCTGGCGCAGGGGCAAACCGATGAGGACGCCCTTGCTGTGGATGCGGATACGATCATCATCGATAATATCAACGCGTATAGAAATATAGGATATGGCAAACAGCCTGTTAAGTATGTCACCAGCTCTATTTCAACAGTTAGTGGCACCACGCTGGAGAAGAATTTCAGCCTGAACGCGGCTAATACGTTGTATGGCCGGCTTACAGGTTTATACGTGCAGCAAGGCGGATCGGAGCCCGGTGCAGCTGTACCCGGTTTGATTGTGCGGGGGCTTAATACCTTCGGGGAGGCGAGTACTAATCCGCTGATTATAGTAGACGGTTTTTTGTGTAATGGTATCGGTACTGCCAATGGATTTATGCAACTCGTGCCGGAAGAGATCGAAACGATCTCTGTATTAAAGGACGCTTCCGCTACTGCGGTGTATGGGGCCCGGGCTGCTAACGGCGTTATTCTGGTAACAACAAAAACAGCCGCGGAAGGCCCTTTACGCGTTACTTTTACAACAAGGCATGGATCTACTCATGCCCAGTATATTCCCAAGTTTTTGAGTGCTTATAATTATAGTGTTCTCTATAACGAGGCGTTGAAGAACGATGGCAAACCACCAAAATACAGCGAAGCGGATTTATATGCTTATCAGAATAATACCGATCCTATCTATCATCCTAATGTAAACTGGTATAAAGAAGTACTGAGGCCAACAGCGCCGGTTTCCAGCTATGACCTTACTTTCGGCGGAGGAGATAAAGTAATACGTTATTTTGTAATGTTAAATGCCCTGGCTAGTCAGGGACTGTATAAACGCTTCGGCGACCAGCAGGAAGAAAGCTCAAATGCAAAATTCAGTAGGTACAATTTTAGAACGAATATCGATATTGCTCCTTCTAAAAATCTGGCTATCGAGTTCAAAATAGCCGGTTCCATCGAGCAGATCAACAATCCCGGAGAATACAATACAACAAGCATATTCAACCAGTTATCTTTCTTACCTCCCAATGCATTCCCTGTATATAACACGAATGGAAGCTTTGCGGGTAATGTTGGATATACTAGTAATCCTGTGGCAAACCTGCTTGCAACCGGATTTTCACAGTCCAATGCACGTACTATTCTGTCGTCGTTAAAGTTTACGGAAAAGCTGGATATGATTACTCCGGGGCTCAGTGTATCAGCAGCTATTTCTATCAACAA
>JACMJX010000023.1 GCA_014380425.1 Chitinophagaceae bacterium
AGCGGATGAACCATTGGGCGCCATTTGAGTGATGCGGACTGGCTTGAAATCGCTGTCAACATCAAATGGAAGAATTGTTCTAAAAATGAAACGTTATGCGCTCATACGTATTACGTACTTCGGTAACGGACTGCCGATAAGTTCAAGGATTGAATATTTGTCCAGTTAAAAAAGGGTTATTGACGATCTCGAATTCATCTGCTTTGAATCTTCCTGCATCACACACGATACTGTTCTCTTCCAGATTGAAATCTACAGAATAACCTTGTTTCCGAAGCGCCTCGAGTGCTTCGAGCACGGTGCCATAATGTGTTGTACGTTCCATTGTTCTCCGTTATTTTGTAAAGATGAAGTTAAGAAATATCCGCCAGCCTGCTAATTTTTAATAGTTTTGCCCGGATGCTGATAACGGACACCACGAATACCATTTTCGACCTCGCCGCTTCTTTCGTCAACAATACATCCCGGCATATCTTCCTTACCGGTAAAGCTGGTACGGGCAAAACTACCTTTCTTAAATACATCCAGGAGCATGCGAAGAAAAACGCGGTAGTGGTAGCTCCTACCGGGGTTGCGGCAATCAATGCCGGCGGGGTAACCATCCACTCCTTCTTTCAGCTTCCCTTCGGCCCTTTCATTCCTGATGATGAAGAACGCTTTGCACTGAACTTTCAAAATGAGGACGTCAATAACGCGTTCAACCTGGTAAAGAAGATCCGGCTGACGGGTGAAAAAAAAGCCCTCATGCGTAAGATGGAACTGCTCATTATCGATGAAATTTCCATGGTGCGTGCAGATATGCTGGATGCTATCGATGCCGTTCTTCGGTTTGTAAGAAAAAATAGCTTCCAGCCTTTTGGAGGCGTACAAGTGCTTTATATCGGCGACCTGTTTCAGCTGCCGCCCGTAGTACAGGAGGATGAATGGAATATTCTCCGGCAACTCTATGAAAGCCCCTTCTTCTTTCACGCAAAAGCCGTTTCGAAAGCAACCCCGCTCTACATCGAGCTGAAGAAGATCTACCGCCAGAAGGATCAGCGGTTTATCGACGTGCTGAACAGGGTGAGGAACAATAGCGTTACCACGGCAGATCTAAACCTGCTCAATGAACGATACCAACCCGGCTTCAAGCCCGATCTGGAGAATCCTTATATCGTTTTATCTACTCACAATAGTAAAACAGACACTATAAATACCCTGGAACTCGAAAAACTTCCCGGCCCTCTTTTTACCTTTTCGGCAACAGTTACCGGCGACTTCTCAGAACGGATAATGCCTACCGAAAACAGCCTGCAACTGAAAGTGGGAGCGCAGGTATTGTTTATAAAGAACGATTCCGAAAAACGGTATTACAACGGTAAAATAGGTAGGGTGAGCCGTATCTTAGATAAGGTTATCTATATTCATTTTGAAGCTGAAAAGGAAGACTTCGCATTAACGCAGGAAAAATGGAAGAATATACGGTACTCTTTCAATGAAGAAAAGAACCGTATCCAGGAAGAAGAACTGGGTACTTTCACACAATACCCCATCCGGCTGGCATGGGCTATTACCATTCACAAAAGTCAGGGTCTTACTTTTACGAAAGCCATTGTTGATGCAGGCGCTTCTTTCGCTCCCGGCCAGGTTTATGTGGCGCTCAGCCGCTGCACATCCATGGAGGGTATGGTGCTCCGGTCGCTCATTCAAAGGCATTGTATTAAAACGGATGAAAAAGTAATAGCGTTCGCCAGCCGGGAAGCGGAACTGAATGAACTGCAGGATCTGCTGAAAGAAGAGGAAGTATTCTATGAAAAGAAAGGGGTTATAGACAGCTATGATCTTACGCGGCTGGTAGAGAAACTGGAAGACGAAATTGCCCTCATGACTGCTAAGGCGGCTAAAGAGCGAATGTTGCATCTCAAAGTCCTGAACGAATTACTAACGCAGGCTATCGAAATGCAGGAGGTCGCCGCCCGCTTCCGGATTCAGCTGAATCAGCTTCTTAAAGCAGCGCTGGATACAGGTAACGAAGAACCACTGAAAGAAAGAATGCTGAAAGCAAATGACTATTTCGCCGGCAATCTTGGTAATAAATGCCTTACTCCTTTAAAGAATCATATCGGAACCCTTAAGGCAAGGTCGAATGGTAAAAAGCAGGTGAAACCGCTCGAAGAACTACTCACCTTTATCGCTAAAATCAAAAAGGAGTATGAACAGATCAATTCCTGAGATAATCCTGAAAAAGTTTTAATCCTGAAGATCCTGGTCTATATTTGCGCTTTACCAAAGCAGATAAATTATAAACACCATTTATGTCCCGGAGGATCATGATTTTCGATGATGACAACGATATCCTTTCCATTTGTTCCTTTATTCTCGAGTCTCAGGGCTGGGAGGTGTTTACACAATCCAACTGTAACAACGTTCTTCAGGTTGTAGGGGAAGTGAATCCAGACCTGATCGTAATGGACAACTGGATCCCTGACAGTGGCGGAATCGTTGCCACCCAAACCATCAAATCGAACCCCTCTACCAGCCATATTCCCGTTATTTATTTTTCAGCCAATCACGATATCAAGAATCTTGCAATACAAGCCGGAACAGAATACTTTCTCGCCAAACCCTTCGATATTCATCAGTTCGAGGAACTGATCCATCATGTATTACAAGCACACAGCTCCTAATTCTCGGGGGCCACACGAACCAATTAGCCAACTTGCCCAAAGAATGAGCAAACCAAAACCAGCGTACCCAGGCAAATACGACAGCTAACCAGCGTGTCTTCCAGTAAAACCTATTACGTGTCTCCCTTTGGAATCTCACACTGCCAAGTATTCGAACACTCTAAAGCGCCCTGCGTCAATAAGAATAAATACGCTCGATCACGTCTTTATACTTCTCCAGAACCACTTTCCTCTTAAGACTCATTTTAGGTGTCAGCTCACCGGTATCGATACTCCATTCTGCCGGAAGAAGCTCGAAGCGTTTAATCTGCTCCACATGGCTGAAGTTGGTATTGTATTTTTCAACGATGGCCTCGAAATGCTCCTTCACCTTGGGATTACTGATCACTTCTTCATGAGTAGCGTAAGGTAGGCCGCGCTGGCGGCACCAATCCTTAAGGTTCGCGAAAGAAGGAACAATCAGCGCACTCACAAACTTCCTTTCTGACCCCACTACCATCAGTTGCTCTATAAATCGCGATTCTTTCAGCTTGTTCTCTATCGGCAATGGAGCTACATACTTGCCACCACTCGTTTTAAACAGCTCCTTCTTTCTATCGGTAATTTTAAGAAACCGACCATCTACCATCATTCCAATATCTCCCGTATGATACCACCCTTCTGTAAGGCACTCATTGGTCAACTCAGGTTTTTTATAATAACCAAGCATCACATTGGGTCCCTTGCAAAGTATTTCACCGTCCTCTGCAATTTTCACCTGCACATTGTCAAACAAAGGCCCTACGGTTCCAAACATCCTGTCTTCTATCCCGAACTTGTTGACACTTATTACCGGTGAAGTCTCCGTAAGCCCATAACCCTCCAGCACAGGTATTTTAGCAGCAGTAAAGATTCGTATTAACCGCACCTGGCAAGCCGCGCCGCCACTTACGATGCACCGGATATTGCCGCCCAGCGCCTCCCTCCATTTACTGAAGATCAGTTTATTGGCAAGCGCCAGTTGAAGATCGTACAGTACACCCTGGTTCTTGTTGATCTCGTAACGCGCTGCAAGGCCATGCGCCCAGAAAAACAGCTTCTTCTTCACACCCGTCAACTCCGAACCCTTAAGCATGATTTTGTCGTACACTTTCTCCAGCAGCCTGGGAACTGTGGTAAAAATGGTGGGCTTTACTTCTTTAAGATTGTCGCCTATCGTCTCCAGGCTCTCCGCATAGTAAACGGATGTATGCTTGAAAAGATAGAAATAAGTGATCATCCTTTCGAAAATATGATTAAGGGGAAGAAAGCTCAGCGCCCTCATATCTTTAAAGTCAGGAAGGCAGGGGAAACTGGCTTCCACATTGCTGCATATATTGCGGTGCGACAGCATTACGCCTTTTGGCTTACCGGTAGTACCGGACGTGTAGATAATAGTTGCCAGGTCTTCTCCTTTAATACCAGCAGCAATCTGCCGAAGCTTTTCAATGGCTGCCGGCGTAGCTGCTGCAACCACTTCCTTCCAGCTTTTAACGCCTTCTATTTCTTCGAAACTGTAGATCTCCTGCAGCGAAGGCACATTGGCTTTTATACTGAGAACCTTGTGGTAAAGATCGATATTATCTACAAATACCAGCTTCACCTGTGCATCATTGAAAATGAACTCCAGCTCACTCGCATTGATAGTAGGGTATACAGGCGTTAATACCGCCCCCGTCTGCTGCACGGCGAGATCCAGCATGATCCATTCAGGACGGTTTTTCGCAACCACCGCCACTTTGCTCCGGGCTTCTTCCGTCATATCTCCTCCATCGATACCAAGATGGAGCAATCCCGCCCCGAGGGCAGTCACCGTTTGCTGCACTTCCTTCTTACTGTATTTACGCCAGGTACCGTTTTCTTTGGCGGCCAGCATGTCTTCCAGGGGCAGTTCCCCCGGCTGGTCTGCAAGGCAATCGAAAAGTCTGTTTTTCATATTAGCGGTTGTAGAATTGGTTTGGAAGCAACTTGAATACCCTTCCTTTCTGAAAACTGGTGAATTTGTTGTATTCTTCCTGGTGCGTGTTGATCCAGTTCTGAAAAGCCGTAAGATCCTGGGCAGCACCGAAAATCCATTGATTATAAGCCTCATACATTCCCTCCCTGATCAATTGCTGCTGGTACTCGAAAAGCCGGTGCGGAAAAGCTGCCGCGCTTTTACTGTGCCATTCCAGTATAAACCTCGTCCGGAGCATGATCAGCGATTCCGGAGTAATACCCCTTGAAATGATAGCAGCTTGTTTGCTCATCGTATTTAAAAAAGCCGATACAAGAGGGTTCTTATCATTCTGGTTTTTCTTCATATCGCTATCCGTGAAAAGCTTTTTATAACTGTTAAGAAGAATGCCCTTCATCTCCACCGTTCTGCGGCTGTAACTCTCTACATTAACGAATATTTCGCCATAAATGATACTCCATACCTTGTCCAGGGTGAAATAATAATATTTTGCTGCATTGTAATAGTTCCCCGCCAGGTTGGGATCTACTTCGATACCCTTTTGCCATTGCCGGATCGCGGAATAGTCTTCCTTGCCCCAGAGAAGTTCGCCATATTCATTATACAATACGCCACTATTGGGAAACTGCTTCAACCCTTTTTTATACAACCGGTCCAGTTCTTTGGTATTGTCCAGCGCTTTAAACGGCATGGCCGCAATCTGGTAGGTCTGCACATCGGCGTCCTTGCGATCGAGCAGTTTCTGTGAAACAGCCGTAGATTTTACGTAGTCTCTCTGCAGGTAGTAAACGAAAGCCTGATCTTTCAGCAGCCCGCTGTTTTCCGGCTCCCGCTCTAGTGCTTTATTGAGTACGAGCAGCGCGTTGGAGTAATCTGACTGTTGAATGTATTTTTTCGCGGTTTCATGCAAGGCTTTGGGATCCTCTTCCTGGGCACCGGCAACTACACTTAGGAGGCTAAAAAGAACCAGCAAAGTTATTTTCATAATTAAAGATAAAAAGAATAGCGAAATAATGCTGAATACTAAATATGTTAGTATATTTATGCTAATAATATTGGTGATACTTTACTAAAAACGTTATTACTATGGAACAACAATTGTCTAACATGCCGGGCTACAGGTTCGGTGATTATCTGCTGGTACTGAGCCCGCATGAGGATCTGCGGGAAAGGATCAGCAAACAGAAGGCGGAATTCAGTAAGAATCATGGCTCACAGGTTACAGCCGCAGGAAGACCGCATATTACGCTTGTGCGCTTCCGCACCTGGGAGATGATGGAACACAAGATCGTAAACCGGCTAAAAGTGATCGCTATGGGGCACCGGGCTTTTAAGGTAAATATGAAAGATTATGGCAGCTTCCCGTCGCATACTATTTACATTAACATCCTTAGCAAACTGCCTGTGCAAGAGCTCTCCAGGGAACTGAGGGTAGCAAGAAAGCTGATGAAGTCCCCCGACAATGATCCTTTCTTCATTACGGAACCCCACCTCACCATCGCAAGAAAACTCACTGCGGCTCAATACGAAGCGGCCTGGCCGGAGTATCAACAGAAGCAGTTTACCGCAAGTTTTATTGCAGACGGCATGCTATTGATCAAAAGAAGAGAGGGAGAGAAAGCTTATCAGATCGTTCAACGGTTCGACTTTATGAACCTGCCTGTAAACACCACCCAGGGCGCACTGTTTTCAGCCTGATGACCCCACTCGGCCTGTTTTGAAAATCACACGAATGCAAGTTATTAACCTATGTCCGACATCAAAGAAGAACATTCTAATTATACGAACGATTATACGAACGATTATATCAAGGGAAGAGGTGCTCAGTTCAATCCGCATAACCGGTTTCTGAAAAATGAACGGGTGAAGGAGCATATTGAATCGATCGATGACTGGGAGGAGTCCGCCGCCGCTACCGTTTACCTGGAAGACAATGCCAAGAGCATCGTAAACAAGGTAGAAAGCCCAGACC
This sequence comes from Chitinophagaceae bacterium, assembly GCA_014380425.1. Lineage (GTDB taxonomy): Bacteria > Bacteroidota > Bacteroidia > Chitinophagales > Chitinophagaceae > JADCRZ01. Next base: position 6,614 of record JACMJX010000023.1, read on the forward strand.
TGAGCATGATGTACAGCATGAACCCTTACCAAGGATGTGAGCATGGCTGCATCTATTGCTATGCCCGCAATTCTTTCGAATATTATGGCTGGAGCGCAGGCCTCGATTTTGAAACGAAGATCACGGTCAAAAAGAACGCGGCCCAGCTGCTGCGCAAGTTCCTCATGAACCCGAAGTATCAATGTGTGCCTATTAGCCTCAGCGGCAATACCGACTGCTACCAGCCCGCGGAGAAAAAGTTCGGGCTCACACGCCAGTTGCTGGAGGTATGCAATGAATTTAACCAGCCGGTAGCCATGATCACTAAAAACGCGGGCATCCTTCGTGACAAAGAACTGCTGCAGGAAATGGCCGCAAAGAATATCGTCAGCATCCTCGTTTCCATCACATCGCTGGATGAAGATCTGAGAAGGGCTATGGAACCCAGAACCACCACCGCCAGGCAGCGCCTGCGCACTATAAAGGAGATGAGCGATGCGGGGGTAAGAATGGGCGTAATGCTGGGGCCTATGATACCGGGCCTTAACGACCATGAAATGCAGCGCATCATGAAGGCCGCCAGTGAAAGCGGCGCGAGCTTTTCGGCATACACTTTTATCCGGCTCAACGGTGCTATCAAACTCATCTTTCATGACTGGTTGTATAAGAACTTCCCGGATCGCGCAGATAAAGTGTGGCACCTTATAGAACAAGGGCATGATGGTAAAGTCAACGACTCGCGGTGGGGGCTAAGAATGCGGGGCGAAGGGGTAGTGGCCGACCTGATTAGGCAGCAGTATGCCAAGTATAATAAGATCTACGGAATCAACGACGAACGCTGGGAGCTGGACTGCAGCAGGTTTCAAAGGCCCGGAGGCCAGGGCATGCTCTTCTGATTACAGTGTTGCTTATTGCCCCCTGTTTCCTATTTTTACCAAAAATCCATTGATGCAGTCTACGCTGGAAAAAATAAAGGAACTCTTCGAATCTTTTAATGATGATACCTTCCAATCCATTGAAAAGCTGCCACAGTCTGGCAGCGACAGGATCTATTTTCGTTTAACAGCCCGCGAGAACACTTATATCGCTACTTACAATCTGAATAGAAAAGAAAATCATACATTCCTGGCATTCAGTGAACACTTTCGGCAATATGGTTCGCCGGTACCGCAGGTTTATGGCATGAATGAAGATGCTACCATTTATATTCAGGAAGACTTTGGTGGTGTATCGCTTATGGATCTGCTGCAGCAGGAAGGCCTTTCAGACCGGGTTTACTCCCTGTTTCAGAAAAGCCTGAAGGAACTGGCGCATATCCAGATCGTGGGCGGCGCTAACCTCAATTACGATCTCTGCCTCACGGCTAAGGAATTCGGTAAACAGGCAATCATGAGCGACCTGCTGTATTTCAAATACTACTTCATGGACACGCTGAAGTACCCCTACGATAAGCAGGCCCTGCTCGACGACTTCGAGGCACTCAGCAACTATCTTACGCATACGTCGCATAAGCACTTCATGTTTCGCGACTTTCAAAGCCGCAACATTATGGTGAAAGACGAAAAGGTGCACTTTATCGATTACCAGGGCGGAATGAAAGGAGCTTTGCAATATGACGTGGCTTCGCTGCTATGGCAGGCTAAAGCGGAACTGCCGGACGAATGGAAATCATCGCTACTGGAATACTATATCAGCTATATCGACGGCACTTTGCCGAATCCTGTCGATAGAATTACCTTCATAAGCCAGTACAACGGCTATGTACTCATTCGCCTGCTGCAGGTGCTGGGGGCTTATGGCTTCCGCGGACTGTTTGAACGAAAGGCGCACTTTCTCACCAGCATCCCGCTGGCGCTCCGCAATCTCAGATGGTTCGTTCAAAACAAGCACACAGGTATTGAACTGGATACCTTCAACGAGCTCCTGCAATTTATAGTGAGTGATGAAGTGATCGGAAGATTCGAATCAGTAAGGGCCGCGCCAGACACACCATTGAAGGTAACAGTCAACAGCTTCTCCTATCGCAAAGGAATCCCTCCCGATGCTACGGATAACGGGGGTGGATTTGTATTCGACTGCAGGGGTATCCTGAACCCCGGCAGGCAGGAAGCTTTTAAAATACTTACGGGCCGCGATAAGGAGGTAATGAACTTCCTGGAGCAGCAAACGAAGATGCCCGACTTTCTGAACAATGTTTATAACATCATCGACATTACGGTAGAAGACTATATCAAGCGCGGTTTTGAAAGCCTTATGATCAGCTTCGGCTGCACAGGCGGCCAGCACCGGAGCGTATATGCAGCCGATGCACTGGCAAGACACCTGCGCAATAAATTCGGTGTAAAGCTCGAATTAAAGCATCTGGTACAAGACGAAAAAAAATGGGTGAATACACTATGAGAGCAATGATACTCGCAGCGGGCCTCGGCTCCCGCCTGAAGCCATGGACGGATCACCATCCCAAAGCACTCGCCCTGGTAAACGGCAAGTCGCTACTACAAAGAAATATCGAATACCTGCAAACCTTCGGCATCAAGCAAGTGATCGTAAATGTACACCACTACGCCAATCAGATACTGGAGGCCATCGACTGCAACGAAGGATGGGGTAGTATCATTTCCGTATCCGACGAAACGGATGTAGTGCTTGAAACAGGTGGCGGACTCATGAATGCACACTGGTTCTTCGACGACGACTTCTTGCTGATGAATGTCGACATACTTACCGATCTCGATATTACTGCCATGCACGATTATCACAAGCGCCACCAGCCATTGGCTACGCTGGCCGTTACGAACCGCCCCTCTTCCCGGTTCTTTCTATTCGATGAAAAGAACCTCTTATGTGGCTGGAGAAATGTGAGCACCGGCGAAGAGAAGTTGTCTACCCGGCAACCGGTATTTACACAAAAAGCATTCAGCGGCATCCATATTATTAATCCTGCCATTTTTAAACATATAACCCAACGCGGTAAATTTAGCATGGTGGATGTGTACCTGGAGCTGGCGAAGCTACACCCCATCGCGGCTTTCGATCATTCCGGTTCCCGGTTTATAGATGTGGGCAAACCCGAGTCGGTAGCACAGGCGGAGGGCATCTTCACATAGCTAGATAAGATTGTCGAACACATAACCGAGCGGCGATTCCTCCAGTACTATTCGTACGCAGCATTCGGGGTTCTTTTTCCATTTCACCAGGCGAATCATTCCATCTTCTATTTCAATACCGCTGATGTCTCCATCAGCAAAGCAACAGCAGCCGGTGTTGAAATACGTGGGATGCGCCATCCTTCTGATGATCGTTTTACCCGCATACTCCGCACTTCTTCTTTCAAGCTCTTTTACCAGGTTGGCTTCGAGCGTAGCGTTCTGTGCCGCTTTTGCTTTTAGCAGTTGTTTGCTGAGCCGGTCTATATGATCCATAGAAGCGAAAACGGGCTTGTGCGTGTGTCCTGATATAAACAGCATATTGCGAAGTGTAGCGCTCCATTCGTACATCAAAGTATTGTGTGCATCCACGAGATCGAAAGAATCCGAGACTGTATTCACACTGATCTGCAGGTAACGTTGAACGGGGGTCCATATCGCAGCGACAAACCACATGCTAAAGGCATTGCCATCGCTTTTACTATCGCCCTGATGGCCGTGAGTAAAAAACAGGTGATAGGGCTTACTGTTATAGGTAGTTTGCAGCACCAGCCCTTCATGTACTTTAAGGTTCTTGCCTAAAACAGGCTTCAGGTACAGGTTCTGCTGGATAAGGTATTTCCATTCAAGGTCGTGATTTCCATATATCCGGAAGTAACGTCCCTGCTCCTCAAACCTGGCTTCTTCCAACAGGCTCAGTTTATTGCTCTTGATGGCTTCGGCAGGGGTGCATTCCCAAAGCTCCTCGCAATCTCCAAGATTGATATAGCTGAAGCCGTTCTTATTGTAATGCTGCAAAGCCGCTATATAATTGATCTCCGCAGCCATAAAGTCGTCTGCAGCATCCTTGTTTCCTTTGTGCTGGTCAGAAAAAATAATGAACCGGCCCTTTTCCATATTCAAAGGAACAATGATACCCCGGTCTTCTTTCCCCTGCACTATAGCATTATATAAATCGGAGAGTGAAGAGAAAATCGCCTTCCTCTGCGGCGAGGAGGATACTTTGTTGGCGAGCCAGATCACGGGCTTCCTGAATAGTCTCTGCAAAAGTTTCTTCAACGTGTGCCTTTAATTTATTGGTGAAGATAATGATCCCGCCCCAGTTCTATTTACTGCTGTAGATGCAGTTTCATATATTTGTGATGATGACTACTGCAAAAAAATGGCTGGCTGTGTACACGAGGCCCAGGTGGGAAAAGAAAGTATTCCAGTTGTTGACCGACAGGGGTTTTGAAGCGTATTGCCCCCTCAATAAGGTGCGAAAGAAATGGAGCGACCGGGTTAAAGTAGTGGAGGAGCCGCTGTTTAAATCGTATGTATTTGTAAATACGGATGAGGAAGGGCGATCGAGGGTAAGGATGTGCAACGGTGTCGTGAACTTCGTTTACTGGCTTGGTAAGCCTGCTATCATCCAGGAAAAAGATATAAGCACCATCAAACGCTTCTTAAATGATTACGAAAACGTAACGACCGAACAGTTAACGGTAATGCCCAGTCAGGAAATAGAGGTAACCGGGGGCGCACTGATGGACTCCAAGGGAAAAGTGCTGACAGTAAAAGGCAAACGGGTAGAGGTATTGCTGGATTTTATGGGCATCAAACTCGTTGCATTCGTGGATAAGCAGAACGTTCGTATCATAAGAAATACCGCGCAATAAGGCCGTATGATTCAGAAGGGTTACCGCTACTTCGCCGTCAATAAACCATATAATATGGTTTCGCAGTTCGTGAGCCCGCATAAGGTAAAGCTCCTCGGTCATCTCGATTATCCTTTCCCGGAAGGCATACATGCCATCGGCCGCCTCGACAATCACTCGGAGGGGCTGCTGCTGCTTTCTACAAACAGAAACATTACAAGATTGCTGTTTCAGGGTAAGCAGCCGCATAAAAGAACCTACCTGGTTAAGGTGAAAAATACAGTCACCGAAGCTACGGCGCAGCTGTTAAGGTCGGGCATCGCGATGCCCGTTAAAGGGCGCGCAGATTTCGTAACTGCGCCCTGTGAGGTGGAGATCACGGAAAGGCCGCCAGGCCTCTTCAGCACCCCGTATGAGCTGGAGGAGTACGGTACTCATTCATGGCTTTCTATCACCCTTACGGAAGGAAAGTTTCACCAGGTGCGCAAAATGGTAGCGGCTGTACACCATCGCTGTAAAAGGCTTATCCGTACCTCTATAGAAGACCTTCAGCTAGGCGATCTCGCACCGGGGCAGGTACAGGAATACCAGGAAGACGATTTCTTCAGACTACTGAAGCTTTAACAGCCTTTTCCTCATGTGTTTTAGAGAGTCTTAAAAAACGCCTCACCAGAAAAATGGAGGTAAGTGTAAGGCCGGTAATCAACCCAAGCCACATACCGGGTGCACCGCCGTTAAAGTGGAACGCCAGCAGGTACCCGATAGGCAGGCCTACTATCCAATACGCAACTCCGATCAGCAGGGTAGGCGCTTTTACATCTTTAACGCCCCGCAGCAAGCCCGCGCCAATAGCCTGCGTACTGTCTGAGATCTGGAAAACCGCTGCAAAAAGCAGCAACAGGCTTGCCATCGCTAATACCTCTGGATTATCATTGAAAACCCTGGGCAGCTGATTGCGGAAAACAGCAAAACCAATAGCGCAAAAGATGCCATAAGCGAAAGCAGTGAGCAGGGTGCTTTTTCCGATCCGGGAGATCTTTGGCCAGTTGCTCTGCCCAAAAGCATTGCTTACCCGTATAGACCCCGCCTGGGCAAGGCCCATAGACACCATGAAAGTAAAGGCTGCGCAGCTAAGGGCGATCTGGTGAGCGGCTTGTGCTACCGAACTGATAGTGCCTATCAGGATGCCGGAAACGGCAAAGGCACCGGCTTCCATGCCGATCTGCAGGCTGCTGGGTACGCCTATATGTAATAGCTCCCGCATCGTTTTACCCCGCAGCTTCCACTCGCTTTTCCTCACTTCGATGTATTGCCGGAATGTTTTGTGGCGTAGAATAATCAGTGCCAATACAAGAAACATGAGCGAACGTGTAATGAGCGTCGCCAGTCCTGCTCCATTAAGTTCCATTCTGGGGAAGCCCCAGTTTCCATAAATCAGGAGCCAGTTTAGTAGAATATTTATAGGCATACCGGCAACCGATAGTATCATGGCTGTTCTTGTAAATTCAAGGCCATCGGTGAACTGCTTGAGGGTCATGAACAGCAGCATCGGGATAATCGAGAAACCCATCAGCTTCATGAAGGGTGTTGCTAACACAACCACTTCCGGATCCTGTCCCATATCTGCCAGCAGATGCCTTCCGGATACCAGCGTGAGGGAGATCACCAGGGCTGTTAGGGTACAAAGCAAAAAGCCATTAAACAGGTAGTGAGATACAGCTTTCGGGTCTTTACGGCCATGGGCCATCGATACCATCTGCGATACGGAAATAGTCATACCAATACCCAATACAAACGGAATGTTCATAGCATTAACCACCAGCGCCGCTGCTGCCAGCTGCTTATAACTGATGGCACCCACCATGGCAGTATCGATGATATGAAGGCCCATCTGAGCCAGTTCACCGATAATGATGGGCACTGCTAATTTTATGGTTTTCGATGCTTCCGTTCGCATGCTCTGATGTATAATTTCTAAAGGAGGGCGAAGTTATGAAAGTTTATAATTAGCTAATATTTATTAAATTGTTGCTTCAAAAACAATCACTCTATGTCCAGATCTTCAAGACGCCGGTTTATTTCAACGGCAGGTAAAGTAACAGCTGCCACTGCCATTGGATCGGTTGCCGCAACCGCGGCATTTGCCGCAGCACCTGCCGCAGGCTTTATTCACCACGTGTACTTCTGGCTCAAAAACCCTGAAAGCACCGAAGATAAAGCAAAGCTGGTGGAAGGTTTACGTAAGCTCGCTGCTGTAAAATCGATCCGTCAATCTCATATAGGTCAGCCGGCGGATACAAAGCGGGATGTTATCGACAGCTCGTATGCTGTTTCCTGGCTCCTGTTTTTTAAAAGCAAAGAAGAGGAGGAAAGCTACCAGAACGATCCTATACATGTTAATTTCGTTCAATCCTGCTCTCCACTCTGGAGTAAGGTAGTAGTGTATGACAGCGTGACTATCTGATTACTTTTGAATTCAAATTGCTCAACTATGGATGAGGACCTGGCTACAATGAGTAAAGAACAACTTATAGAGGAGCTTATAAAGCTTAGGATGGCCATACGTGAGCACAGGGATAGTACCGGCCATGATTTGTGCTGGCACCATCCGAAGCTTTGGTCGCTCCTGCCGGAGAAAACGGATCTGAAGATTTCTGTACCTGAATGGCCGGAGTTCATGAGAAGATGTATTCGATACCGTAAATCGCTTGATGATAGTAATCTTCATATAAAATAAAGAAATCTGCGATGTGTCAATAAAAAAGACAGAACGCTGTCTGTCTTTCAGTTTGGTAATAGTAGTAGATAGTAGGTGATCTTACAGGCGCAATATTCCTTCTTTTACGGTCAGGTAGATTTAAGAACTGAAGAAGGGCCGATGCCGGTACACTGAAAGGGCATTCAAGTCTATCGTATCAGAGCTTATTATAATAACTAAAAATAGCTCGCAGGATCTAAAAACCCCTGACGATGCGCATACCTAAGTATGATATGAGAAAGATAAGCATCTTTCCGGGCATTTCAAAATTTCCTATTGCTGCCCGCAGGCAACCTGCTGAAACCTATCTCTGTAAGTGGAAGTATCGGCAATAAACTCCCTTCCGGTTTTGCTATCATAGCTGAACCTTTTTTGTACCACGCTGTTTCCCTCCACCTTAAATTCGATAGGGAGGCTGTCTTTAATGCCTTCCTGCGTAAAAGACCATACTGCCCTCACAATGCTGTCGCGCATGGTGCCAGCATACGTACCCTTACGTGTATCTTTCTCATAAATGGAAGTAGAAAATGTACCCGTTACATCCGTGCCGTCAACAGTTAAACGTATGAAAGCCGTGTCTTTTTGGCGACTGCCTGTTACCAGTTGATAGCAGGTTGAAAGTACTGGCGCATTGCTGAGCGCAGTATC
>JACMJX010000312.1 GCA_014380425.1 Chitinophagaceae bacterium
CTTCAGCATAATTCAGGTAAAATTCATTAAGCCGGTATAAGGCAATGGAAGGCGCTACGCTTCCACCATTAGCCAGTCCTTCGGGTATATGTTTAATCATCCAAGCTCCACCCGGGTTATTAATGGTTTGAGTGGCTCCTATAAAGGTTTCAATAACAGGAAATTGCGCATTCCATCTGGAGCGATTATAGGCCACGGATTGCTTAAAGCGGGAATCCAGTTGGCCATATTTTCTCACCAGGTCAGTGTCGCCGGCCGGGTTCCAGAACGGTACATTCCCGAGCGTGTCCTCATACTTGCTTACGAACGTATGCGTCACAGAATTGCCGGTAATAAAGGAATTTAACCCGTTGGGCACTATGTGATACCAGGGATAACCAAATGTAGCAGATGGCCCGTAGGTTTTATCTGCAATAATAATTTCATCATTATCCCGCTGCTCCCATGCTATCCAGTAATTTCCCTGGCTCCTGGCAGCAGGAGTAGGGTTCCTGTTGGTCGGAACGTCGATCAGCGATACCCCGAATGATGGCGCTTCCACCAGTACTGCCATCGCCGCATCTGCTGCCAGCTTCCACCTGTTGGCATCAAAGTTACTATAGCATATCAGATTGTTATTTGCAGGATCCGTCATACTAAGATAAGGAGTGCCTGTATTGAAAATCGGGCTGGCAGCGTACAATAGCGTTCTCGACTTAAGAGCTAGTGCGGCAAGTCGGGTGGCCCTGCCTGTTTGTGACGTATTGTATGTTACATTCTTCAGATTGAAGGCAGCGGTGTCGCAATCCTTAATTATGGCATTTACGCTTTCTTCAAACGTGCTGCGTGGAGCTATTGCTGAGTCGGCGGACTTAAAACGAATATTTACAATGGGGAAACCACCATACCGTTTTAATGTTTCAAAATTCTGCAAAGCACGTATAAATAACGCCTCCCCTTTCACCTGTTTCCTATAAGTGGTATCGGCATCCGGCACTTCATCTATTCGCTCCAATAAAATATTCGCAATTCTGATTGCTTTCCAGCGGGCGAAGTACCTGGTATCTTCATTCGAGATAATGGAATTGCTCTGTACATTTCCTGAATTCCAGACATTGGCGAATCCAAATATCTGCTGATTTTCTGATTCATCCGTTGCCCCGGATAAGGTGCCGATCAATGCAGAAGTGGCACCTGTGGGGCTGCTGGTGACTAATGGATCCCTGTTTGGGAAGATAGATACCATACCGAATTGGTATAATGTGGATACATAACCTTCAGTATTCAATCTCCGGGAAAATATATCGTCTTCTACCAAGTCGACACCCGGTGCTTTATCAAGAAATTCATCAATTGATTTGTCGCAGGCCGATATGCCTGTCAGTAAGCAGATTATAATGACTATTGCAATTCGATTCATACGGTTCACTTTTAGAAATTAATATTTATACCCGTGTTAATGGTACGTACCAATGGATAAGGTTCTGCATTGCCAGCGATGGGCGGACTTTCCGGATCAACGCCAGGGTACACTTTGCTCCAGGTGTACAGATTGTTGGCATTGGCAAAAATCCGCACAGAGCTGAGCCCGATTTTTTTAAATATGTTGCCGCTGAAGGTATATCCTATCTCCACGTTTTTTAATCTTAAATAGCTGGCATCGGCCAGAAAGAAAGTAGAGGACTGGTAATTATTCAATACCTGGCCACCGGTTCCAAATGAGAATCTTGGAAACCGGATAGGAAGTCCTGCATTATACCGCTCCTGGCTCCAGCTTTCCAAGAGGTAGTCTACCGCTCCTGCCGCCGGATTATCAAAGAATCCTGAAATAAACCTCCTGGTGTACGCCAGTGAAACATTGCCCGTACCCTGAAAAAGTATAGAGAAACTAAACCCTTTATACTGACCCACCAGTGAGATACCATACGTTTTCTCCGGAATATTAGAAAAACCGATCGGAACCTGGTCGAAATCATTAATGAGGCCATCCCCGTTTACATCCTCAAAACTAATATCGCCTGGCTGCAGCCGGTTATTATCCCACTGGGTAGGTACTCTTTTGGGATCATTTACTTCATCCCATGTATTCAGTAATCCAAGGTCTTTTAGACCGAATATCTGCCCAAAGCGCTGACCGGTACGCGCCTGGTAGGGAAATACGGGCGGAACTTCATCCTGGAACAGTATTTTGTTACGTGCGAAAGAGTAATTGGCTTTCAACTGGAGATTTAATGCTCCGATATCGTGATTAATAGTAAAGTCTATTTCATACCCCCTGTTCTGCATTTTGCCCAGATTTTCCGGGGGAACAGCTACACCGATAATAGCAGAAAGTGTTTGCCTGTTAGCCAGTATATTATTTCTTGTTTCCCGGAACAGATCGACAGACATCGAAATCTTCTTGTTCCAGAAGGACATTTCAACACCCAGGTTAGACTTTAACGCCCGTTCCCAGGTTAGATCTGGATTACTTGCCCTACCCTCCCTGAAACCTGGAAGCACATTATATCCGGAGGCCACTTCACCAAACCGCGATCCCCCGGTTTGCGTGAATGCGGTGGGCCTGAATAAAAATCTATTATTAGATTCCAGGAAATCTACTCCGATCTGATCGTTCCCTACTTCTCCGTAAGAAGCCCTTATCTTAAAAAAATTAATGAAATCGGTTTTGGGGAAAAATTTCTCTTCTGATGCCACCCAGCCAACCGAGTAAGCGGGAAAAACACCGAAACGATTACCAGGTGCGAAATTTTCCGTACCGTTATAGGCGATATTTAATTCAGCCAGGTACTTACCCCGGTAATCGTACGTGGCCCTGCCCACATAACTCTGGTAGCCCGCAGGTACTAAAAAGGTAAATGCTGGATTGATGCTTTTTTGCTGATTGTACAATA
>JACMJX010000313.1 GCA_014380425.1 Chitinophagaceae bacterium
ACTTTCCTTTACAAAAACACCGGTAGTACCCAGAAGTACCCATGTTTAAGTTATTGGTATTTGAAATTTTGATATGCAATCTATCACCCAACAAGAAAAAAATATAACACCTCCTGTACAAGGTGTTAAGAATAAATTTTAGAGATACTGAATTTTGAACCTATTATTCGAATGTTAACCTATTGAAAAACATTATGTCAGTGGAAATCATCACCAAAGAAGACTTACAGCAGTTTAAGTCCGAATTATTAGAAGAGCTGCTAAAGATTATTCAGCCCAATCAGTCCCAGGGAAAGCAGTGGCTAAAAAGTCAGGATGTGCGTAAGCTCCTGAACATCTCACCAGGCACTTTACAAAACCTGCGAATCAACGGCACTCTCCGCTTCACTCAGGTAGGCACCATCTACTACTACAAACAGGAAGACATTTACAGCCTGCTTGAAAACGGAAGCAGCACCCAGCAAAAGAACATTTCTATCACCGGACGATTTATGAAAAGCTTATGATTGTACAGGAAGCAAAGCGTTTCAATATACTTTTCAAACGCATCGCAAGCGATCCCGAATTACTGACTTCCCACATCAGCCTGTTTACCGCACTCTTTATTTGCTGGCAGCGGAAGAATTTCAGGAGTCCGTTCTCGGTAACCCGAAAGGAGCTCATGAGCTATTCTAAAATTGCATCAATCGCTACCTATCACAAGTGCATTAAAGAGCTTCATGAGTCGGGCTATATCAGGTATGAACCATCGTATCATCCGAAGATTGGAAGTCTGATTTATTGGAATGTAAAGTAAATAATAGTTGAATAATCCTTTAAGATTTTGAACTAAAAAGGCGCCTTATTTTTTTGGCGTTTTGCAGGGAGCAAGTTTGTGTTTTTGTTCCACAAAAACTCTTCCGGCGGCAGCCGGAACCAACTTGCCTTTTTCTCCCGATGGTCGCAAAAGGATTTAAGAATTTGAAAAGAGATTATGGAAGAGACCTTAGAAAAACCGAACAAACATAAGGGAGGAAGACCGGTAAAACGAATCAAACGATGCAACGATATTCGGGTAAGACTGACCAATACCGAGCTTCTCCTTATCAAGCATAAAGCCAAGGAAGCGAGGATGTCAGTCAGCGAATGGTTTAGGCAAGCTGCCAAACGGGCCAAGGTCGTGGCCCGTCTAAGTCCTGAAGACCTAGTCCATTTAAGAATGTTGGCCGGAATGGCTAATAATTTAAACCAGACCACACACCTAGCTCATAAGGAAGGATTATTATCTGTTTTGAAACGCTGCCGCGATATCCTCTTTGAGATTGACGAAACCTTGAAAAAATTAAACGCTAATGATCGGGAAAGTTAAAACCGGGAAGAGCTTTGCAGGCTGCATCCGCTATAACCTGGAGCGGGAGGAAGCAACCATTCTTTATGCAGAGGGAATCAGAACAGACAGCATTCAGCATATTATTAACGACTTCAACATGCAGCGAAAGATGAACCCGGAACTTGGCCAAGCTGTTGGCCATATTGTTTTAAGCTGGAGCGTACAAGATAAAGAGAAGCTAAGTCCCGAGGCTATGACTGATCACGCAAAGGAGTATCTCCAGAAAATGAAAATAGCCGACACCCAGTTCCTGGTTGTTCAGCATCACGACCGGGAGCATCCGCATATTCATATTGTGTACAATCGGGTAAACAACGAAGCGAAAACTATATCCGACCACTATCAGCGAAAGCGAAATGCAGAAGTTTGTAAGCAGCTCACTTTGAAACATGGCTATCATATGGCAAAGGGAAAAGCCCAGGTTAACCGGCACAGACTTACGGGAGCAGATAGAATTAAGTACCAGCTATACGATGCTATTAAAGAAACTTCAGTCCAGGCAAAGACTTGGAAAGAACTTGAAAATCTGTTAAAGCGACAAGGCATTGAACTACACTATAAATATAAAGGTGGAACAGCAGAAGTTCAGGGAATCTCCTTCAGCAAGGATGGCTTAAAACTGAAAGGCTCGGAGATTGACCGGAGCTTGAGTTATGGAAAGCTGAACCAGCAGATTGAACAAAATCATCAGAAAGAGAAATCTCGGCAACAGAATCCACAGACTTTCGAGCAGGTAGAGGTTGAAAATACTACAGAGCCATTGTTGGAAAAACTTCTGAATGCATCAGGCTACGAGGAAGCTGTTGATTTTCATTTTTTAAAGCGTAAGAAAACTAAACATACCATCTCTCAAGGAAGATCATTATGATTAAGACTATTGAAGAACGGCTTGAAGAACAGGAGGAAGTGCTTCAGCTTATGCTTACTAAATTACAAGTATTGGAGAACAGGAAAGTTGAATTTCCAGAAATACGCATACCGGATTACAGAAACCAGCTGGAGATATTAAAGAATGAGCTTTTGCGTGTAAATCATAGCTATCCGGTTGAAAAGATTGATGAGCAAATTATAAAGATGAGAACCTTACATGATGGGATACCGGAGGTAGTTAAAGTCCGGCACCATCACCATTTTGAGGATAAGTCTAAGGGGTTTATTATCGGAGCAATTGTTCTGCTCTTAATTTGCGCCATGGCCGTAGGTATAGCTGTTAGTATGTGGAAAGAGAATGGGAGGTTGAATGAGAATTCTGTTAAGTTTCGGGTGATTAGGCAGGGGTATCCAACTATTGCTTATTGGGCAGATACGACATATCATCGGGATCCAGAGGTGATTAAGGTCCTTACTGAAAAGTTGGAGGCCGAACAGCTAGCGGTAGCACAGGCAGAAGCTGTTGCCCGAGAGAAGACACTCGACTCTAAACAAAAAAAGAGGAAATTGAAACTACTTCACCATGGTTTAAAAGAACGGTAATATTGTTTAATTGATTTCCCTAATTATGTTGGGTACTGTTTTGAGAAAGTTAAAAACGAACGATTAAGTGTACACCAAGGCTTCGACTATAAAAGATCCTTATTCCAGAGGAAACATAGTACACTTCCGTTGTTTACAAAATCTATTTACATTATATTGCGTGACAAACGTTTAAATGTACTATGCAGATTGGCTATGTAAGAGTCTCTAAGAATGAGCAGAACTTCGATCTACAGGTTGAAGCCCTGAAGAAAGTAGGGTGTGAGCAGATCTTCAAAGAAAAGATTAGTGGAGCGGAAAAGGAAAGACCTCAATATTTAAAAATGGTGGAATCGCTTCGTAAAGGTGACACTGTTACCGTGTGGAGGATTGACCGACTGGGAAGAACTACTCTAGAACTCATTAAGCTTATGGTGGAATTCCGAGAGAAAGGTATCGAATTCAAAAGCATTGTAGAAGGGATAGATACCTCAACCTCAATGGGCAGAATCTGGTATATGCTAAGCTCCATTTTTGCCGAGAACGAAAGAGAGATTATCAGGGAGAGAACCAAAGCAGGGCTTGCTTCGGCCAGGGCAAGAGGCAAGATTGGTGGTCGTCCAAAAGGATTAAGCGAGAAAGCTCAAAAGATAGCTTCAACTGCCGCCACCCTTTATAATGCAAAAGACCTTTCTACAGATGAAATCTGCAAGGTGCTGAACATTGGGAGCAAGACAACACTATATCGTTATCTCAGGCATGCTGGTGTGAATATCAATGGTTGGGTAAAAAATCCCGTAGTAAATAAAAAATAAAAGTATTCAGAATCGACATACTTAATAATACATCTCCATTTCGAGTTAAATAATGGCAAATAATTCCATCACAATACGGGCTTCTAACTTTCTTTACCCAACTAGGGAAGAAAGAAAATTATTAAGTGAAGATTACCCAGGCCTATCAATTTTTAATTTTAAAGCTACTAATATAGTTGAATCTATATTAGAGATGGGGGAATCTTTAGTTGAAGTTCATAAGAAGGACAATCTATATTGGTGGGACAATTGTTTACAGGGACGATTATGGAACTTGTACCAGTCCTACATAAATACAGCGACTCATTTTAACAGAGGTATCGCAGATGGGAAGAAGATTAAGTACGATGATACAACTGCAACTACCTTGCTTCAATTCAAATTTTATTGCGAGACCTTTTATTATTATTATTTTTCAACTCGCGATATAATACTGCATATCCTTAATGTTTATTTTACACTTGGGATTGATGAGCATAATGTCAAGTTCAAAGTTGTAAATGACAAGATGATAGATGCTGAGACGAAAAATATCCTCACTGTATTTTACGACCAGACAAAAAAAGCTTCCAAAATAAGGAATGCATTTGCTCATAAGTTTCCAGTTAATAGACCTGATTATCGAACAATTCTTGAAACTGCTGAAGGCAACACAACTTTAGGGCCTAAAGGAGGGAATTGCATTAAGGACTCAGAGTTAATGGAAGATATACAAGATTCCTTAAAGAGCTTATCCTCATTTATGGAAGCACTACAAAAGAGGTTAACCGAAAGCTAATCACTTAAACGATTCAAGGACTTACAGTATGGTAACAATTGATTGAGAGTAATCAACATACATTCCTAAAATACCTTGATATCAGCCCTTAAACCGAAGTTTAAAACACGATGAAAAGACTAAGACGAATCCAAATTGCTGGAACTAACGAATATCAAATAGATAAGCTGGAGTATATTCTTGGTATTCTTCACACTTATTCAAGCTTAAACACCCCTCCATCCAATCTTGATTATCAATATGAACTTGTCGAATTAGTTAAAAGTACCGACTTACATGAATATTTGAAGAATACATATTACATATTTGAAACGCAGCCATTGGAGTTGGTAAGAATGGAGAATGATGAATTTAAAGAATCTCTTTCTAAATGGTTCTTTAACAATGGGGAATTGAGTAAGGTTGGTTTAAATGGGTGGCTGGCTTTCTATAGTTCCGGGATATTTGAAATCTGTAATTCCTTAGCAAGGCTCATTACTTTACTA
>JACMJX010000314.1 GCA_014380425.1 Chitinophagaceae bacterium
AATCGGTAAGGCCGTAGCGATCGCTTTTGCCCGTGAAGGCGCGGACGTAGTAATATCTTACTTAAACGAAGACGCAGACGCGCAGGACACTGCCAAATACATAGAACAGGCAGGAAGAAAGGCCGTGCTGATACCCGGCGATATTAAGGATGAGCAGCATTGCAAGCAGATTATTCAGACGGCAGTAAAAGAACTCGGGGGAATAGACATCCTTGTTAACAACGCTGCGTTCCAGATGGACCGGCAGTCGCTGCAGGAGATCACGTCTGAAGAGTGGGATACTACCTTTCGAACAAACGTACATTCCATGTTTTACCTTTGCAAGGCGGCAGAGCAACATCTGCAACCTGGCAGCGCTATCGTGAATACTACATCTGTGAACGCTTATAAACCCAACTCCACGCTCGTGCCCTATGCGGGCACGAAAGCCGCCATACAGAACTTCACTTCTTCGCTTGGCCAGTTATGGGCGGAAAAGGGCATCCGGGTAAACTGCGTGGCACCTGGCCCGATATGGACACCACTTATACCCAGCACCATGCCGGTAGAGAAAAGCTCGAATTTTGGGAAGCAGACTCCTATGCAAAGAGCCGGGCAGCCCATAGAATTGGCACCGGTTTACGTGCTGCTAGCGTCTAAGGATTCAAGCTACATGACAGGTTCTACGGTGCAGGTAACAGGAGGAACTCCAACAATTTAATACAGTATTGTGCTACACAACAATGGCATGGTATTTTGATGATATAATGGATGAGAATCACTTTTCATGGAGCCGCCCGTACTGTTACGGGCAGCAAACATTCAATTACATTAGATAACGGCACGGGTATTTTGCTGGATTGCGGCATGTTCCAGGGATTGGGTCAGCGCACCGCGCAATTGAACGACGATTTTGGTTTCAAAGCAGCAGATGTGTCGATAGTATTACTTTCCCATGCGCATATCGATCATTCCGGGCTGCTGCCTAAGCTAGTGGCCGAAGGCTTCAATGGGAAAATCTACTGCACCCAGGCAACGAAAGAACTTTCAGAAATATTATTGCATGATAGTGCGGAAATTCAGCTGCACAGCAATAACGACAAGCAGAATGAACAGTATTTTACGGTAGAAGATGTGTTGCAAACCATGGAGCAGTTCGAGCTGATTGAATACGATCAGTGGTTCGAGCCTGTTGAAGGTGTGTCTGTACTGTACACTCAAACAGGCCATCTGATAGGAGGGGCTGCCATTCATTTGAAAGTGCTGGAAAATGGTAAAGAAACAGCCATAAGCTATAGTGCCGACGTGGGGCGTGCCCGGCATCCCTTGCTGCAACCCGCCACTGCTTTTCCCCAGGCTGAATACATTATTCTTGAAAGTACTTATGGCGATAAACACCACGATTTGCTGGCGAATAAAAACCTGGATACGATACTGGAATGGATCAACAAGACCTGTATCGAAAAGAAAGGCCAGCTGATTATTCCTGCTTTTAGCGTAGGCCGTACACAGGAGATACTGTTCCTGCTCAATCAACTGGAGTTGGAAAAAACATTACCCGAGCTCAAATACTTCGTAGACAGCCCACTTAGTTTGAAAGCGACGGAGATGATCAAAACATATGTGGGTGAATTTAACGAACGATTGCAGAAGGTGCTGGAGGTAGACGATGATCCCTTTTCATTTAAAGGATTGCGGTATGTGGAATCTGTGGAAGACAGCATCAAGCTTACCGAGTACGAAGAGCCCTGCGTCATTATATCTGCCAGTGGCACGGCCGATGCAGGGAGGGTGCGGCATCATATAAGGAAGGCCATCGGCAGTGAAAAAAACACGATTCTTTTCTCCGGGTACTGCGGGCCAGAATCGCTTGGCGGACAGTTACTCAGTGGGGCAAAACACGTTACGATAGCCGGTAATGCTTATGAGGTACAGGCAGAGATAAGCCAGCTCAAAGGCTTGAGCGCTCACGGCGACTGCGACGATCTGTGTAATTTCGTTGCCTGCCAGGATCCCGGGTATGTAAGAGGGGTGTTTCTGGTTCACGGGGAACATCGGGTGCAGGAATCACTGGCGGCGCGTTTATCTGCCAGATCGTTTTACCCGGTTCATATTCCCGCGCTGCATGAAAGTTTCGAATTGAATGTGCATGTGAACGTTACCGGGTTAGTTAGAAGTTAGTTCCGGATAAAGTGTTTCACGATGTAAAAAGAGGGTTTCACGATCTTTTTGTTGTATGCTCACGGAATTGTGGTGCATACCGGTGAATTTCTGACCTATATTGCCAATGTTTAATGGAGGAGATGGGCATAAGTAGAGCTTTGTTATTGTTTTCGATAAGACGATGAAGGTAAAAGAGCGGGTGATGGGGTCAAAAAACCACGGAACAAGGATAAGACAAGGATAGAGCAAGGATAAGACAAGGATGGACGGAACAAGGATATAACCAGATTAATCAGCGGTAACCCGCAATATATAGGCCTAACAAGGGCAATTTCTCCCTGTTTTACGGAGCATCTATTCAAAGTTACCACTCCCAATCATTATTTTGCCTATTTTAGTCATGTCGTTGCATGTTAGTGCAACTTTCGCGTCATTTAAATTTATGCTATGCTTACAACGGAAATGGAGTCTAATTTCGACGATCTTGATAAAATGTCGGTGAAGCAGATTCTGGAAGGAATCAACAGCGAAGATGCAACTGTTCCACAGGCTGTAAACAAAGCCATTCCGCAAATAGAAGTACTTACTGCGGGGATCGTGGAGCGGATGAAGAAAGGGGGGCGTCTTTTTTATATAGGCGCAGGCACTAGCGGGCGGTTGGGCATTCTGGATGCCTCTGAATGTCCGCCTACATTCGGCGTACCGCACGACTGGGTAATCGGCATTATAGCAGGAGGAGATACTGCTATCAGAACCGCGATTGAATTTGCGGAGGACGACGACGGCCAGGCTATCAAAGACATGGAAGAATACGGTATCAACAAGTGGGATAGTATTGTGGGTATCGCTGCGTCGGGAACGACCCCTTATGTAATAGGCGGCCTGAAGCAGGCAAGGGCAAACGGGTTGCTAACGGGTTGTATCGTTTGCAACACGGGGACGCCGGTAGCAGCGGAGGCCGAATTTCCTGTGGAAGTAGTGGTAGGACCTGAATTTATAACCGGCAGCACAAGGATGAAAGCTGGTACGGCTCAAAAACTGGTGCTTAACATGATTTCCTCCACCGTCATGATACAGCTCGGGAGGGTTAAGGGTAATAAAATGGTAGACATGCTTTTGA
>JACMJX010000315.1 GCA_014380425.1 Chitinophagaceae bacterium
CAGCAATACTACTGGCACCGCTTCTTTCACCATCAGCCTGATCTTAATTATGACAGTCTGCTAGTGCAGGAAGAAGTGTTCAAGATCATCGATTACTGGTGCGAGCTGGGCGTAGATGGATTTCGGCTGGATGCCGTACCCTACCTGTATGAACGGGAAGGTACCAATGGCGAAAACCTTCCGGAAACACATGTGTTCCTGAAAAAACTTCGTAAACATGTGGATGAAAAATATCCGTCCACGGTACTTCTGGCTGAAGCCAATATGTGGCCGGAAGACTCCGCTTCTTATTTTGGCGATGGGGATGAGTGCCACATGAATTATCACTTTCCGGTAATGCCCAGAATGTTCATGGCGCTTCAAATGGAAGACAGGTATCCTATAACCGATATCTTTGACCAAACACCGGCCATCCCCGAAACCTGCCAATGGGCCATCTTCCTACGCAACCATGATGAGCTGACGCTGGAAATGGTAACAGATGAAGAAAGAGATTATATGTACAAGGCGTATGCAAAAGATCCCAAGGCAAGGATCAATCTGGGCATACGACACCGGCTGGCGCCGCTGATGGACAATAACAGGAGAAAGATAGAATTGCTGAACTGCCTGCTGTTTTCCTTGCCCGGCACGCCTGTAATATATTATGGCGACGAGATAGGCATGGGTGATAATTTTTACCTGGGCGATAGAGATGGTGTAAGAACACCTATGCAATGGTCGGCAGACCGTAATGCGGGATTCTCGGCTTCCAATCCTCAAAAGCTTTATCTGCCTCTGATCCTTGATCCCGAGTATCACTATGAATCCGTAAACGTAGAATCGCAGAGGCGCAATACATCTTCGCTCTTCTGGTTCATGAAGCGCATGATCCACCTGCGAAAAAAATTCAAGGCTTTTGGAAGAGGGGATATGAAATTCATCAATATCGAGAATCCTAAAGTACTCGTATTTACCCGCACCTATCTGGAGGAGACCCTACTTTTCGTAGTGAATCTTTCTAAGTTTTCTCAGGCCGCGGAAGTAGATCTTCTGCCTTACAAAGGATATGTACCGGTTGAATTATCGAGCAAGAACCGCTTCCCGATAATCAAGGAAGACGGCTCTTATTTCTTCACATTAGGGTCTTATGCTTTCGAGAGCTTTATGCTGGAAAAAGTGCATGAGGGTGCTGGCACCAACAAAATGCTGCCTTCTATCCAACTCGATAAATGGAGTTCATTGCTATCGCCCTACAATAAACTACTGCTCGAATCAGGTATTCTGCCTGATTATTTAATGAAGTCAGTATGGTTTACTAACCAGGAGCGAACCATTCATTCCGTAGAGATCATCAACTATTTTACCCTTCCGCTGCCGCGCGACTGTGCTTATGTACTGCTGGTAGAAGTTGTTTTTGAAAGAGGACTTGCCGAAACTTACCAGGTGATCCTGGCAATGGCGAAAGACGGACAGGCGGCAACAGTGAATGAGAACTACCCGCAAGCTGTAGTGTCTAAGTTATCTGTAGGTGGTGAAGAAGCGATCTTGTGCGATGGCCTGTACATTCCCGATCTGATGAGCGTTCTCCTTAAAAATATGGCATCAGGAGAAACCATCCAGGCAGGAAAAACCACTATCAAATATTGTGGAAACAGAATGGTGAAAGAATACATTGATGCACATCCCGATGTTAAACCCAGGATATATGCCGGCGACCCGGCCAATACGTCTATAGGTTATGATAACAGCTTCTTTCTGAAAATCTACCGGAAGGTAGATAAGGTGGTGAATGCCGATCTGGAAATTACCCGCTTTCTTACAGACAATGCCAACTTCGAGCATGTACCAGCATATATGGGGAGTATCGAGTGGAATTTCGAGAAAGAACCTATGATCCTCGGCATGCTGCAGACGATGATAGAGAACCACGGCAATGGCCACACGTTTATGCTGGAAAGGATTAACAATTATATTGAAAGGGTATTTGCACACGATCACCATGGGATTGCTACCCGGGAACTGGCAGGTACGCTGATAGCACCTGTTGGTTTCGACGAATTACCGGATGATTTAAAGGAATTATTGGGAGCAAGAACCGCCGAACAGGCCAGGCTGATAGGAATGCGTACTGCGGATCTGCATCGCACGCTGGCTTCTGGTATCACAAATAAAGCGTTTCAGCCCGAAGAGTTTTCGCTTCACTACCAGCGATCGCTGTTCTCCGCCATGCAGAGCCTGGTGAGAGAAACGTTTGATGATCTTCAGAAAGAACGGCCATTGCTTCACGATGCCGTAAAAGACGAAGTAAGAGCGATCCTTGGTAGAAAGAACGATATTCTTCAGACATTTAAACGGATTTACAGTAAAAAGCTGGATGCTATCAAGATCCGTATTCATGGCAATTATCACTTGGGGCAGGTATTGCTTACTGGTAAAGATGTTTCTATTACAGACTTTGGCGGAAATCCTCTCAAAACCTATAGTGAGCGGAGATTGAAGCGATCACCCCTGCGCGATGCTACAGCCATGATGCGCTCTTTTTATTATGTAGCTTATGAGGGCGTATTCAAAAACAATCATGTGCAGTTGGATGATGTAGATAAACTCATTCCCTATGCCCGTTTATGGGCACACTATATGAGCGGATTCTTCATGAAAGCTTATTTGGAGGGAGTAAAAGACAGTCTTTTCATTCCCGAGGCAGAAGAAGATGTGTTGATGATGGTGCAAACCTACTTCCACCGGCAGGATGTCATCCGCCCGAACACGCTGGCGTTCGGCGTCGGTTACGAGGGAAAATACGGTGGCATCGACGGCCGGACGTCGCTCGCTCCCGCGGCGGCGGAACAATACCCGGTA
>JACMJX010000316.1 GCA_014380425.1 Chitinophagaceae bacterium
GCTTTTCTCGTTATTTACGGCCAGTATTATAGAGGAAAAAGTACTGTTTACGCGATAAATACAAAAGATTTAATTAGATGCGTTACTCACTTTGGAGAGTAGCGCATTTTTTTTACCAATTTTGAAATATTAGTCCGTAACTTTCTTCAGTTATAATATCTTTCCATTGACTGATTAGTGTTTTGTACGCATCTCCTACCGATGTAATTTTCCTGTCGAGATCAAATAATCCAAGCTCATTCACAACACCAGCATCATTTCGAAGTGCTGAATCCCAATCTACCTGGTGAAGAAGGCTATACCAGGTAAATCCTATTATAGGAACTCCATCATGCTTCAAACGATGTACATTAGCCCATTGCTTGATTAGCCATTCCCGGCTGGCAGGCATTCTTATATTGGTTTCTGTGTGCATGATCGGCAATTTATACCTCCTGAAATACTGACTGGTTATTACATAATAGCCAAATATTTCTCCTGCGGCCTGCGTAGATCCGTCAGGATGTACAAGATGCTCGTTTGTTACGTAATAGTCAGTCCCCATTATACAGTGGGCCTTTACCTGGTTCTCCGTAAACCAGTGGTACTCTTTATTGGTCATTCCGTTATTAAGCAGGTATTCATACATGGTAACATTAATAGGATATCCATAAGTTAAATCAAGCGACAAAAACCTCTTTTGATTCAGGAACCTGGCCAGTGGTGCTGCTGCAGGGTCTATCGCATGAAAATACTCTGAAGATTCACTTTGAATAAAAGCAGCATCGGGTCTTACTTTTAAAATAGCATGCATAGCGAGTACATTGGCCTTTGCCAGGTGCTTCAATGCCGTTACAAAAGCACGGTCAGACTGCAACCGCTCATTCCACCACCCATATTGGGCAGAAAACATTGCTGTGATGAAAATTTCATTGATGGGCGTGTACAGATCCAGGTGAGGAAAACGCCTGGCGAACGCGCCTGCGTATTCCGCAAAGTATTCCGGAAAATCCGGATTCTGGAAATTACCCATCCAGTCAGGCATGCCGAAATGACAAAGATCCACAATGGGCGTAATCCCCAGCTCTTTAAGTTTATTAAACGTAATATCGCTAAAGGACCAGTCATACAGCCCTGGTCCAACATGGGTTTTGTAATAAGGTGGCCCATAGCGTAGGTATTCGAGGCCTAATTCCTTCATTAAACCGAAATCAGTTTCCCATTTTTCATAATGAAATGTTTTTTCCATTTCATCAACTCGTTTGGTAGTTCCGTCAGGCAATAAAATAGTGGGATAGCTGTTTTCTATCCCAGTAGCAAACATGAATTTGTTTTTCGCCATAAGTAATACGTTTATTCAGCATAGCTATACTCTTGATTTTTAACGCGTAAGTGCGGATACAAGCGCTGTTCTTTTTGCCACCATCCTAACGTTTTAAACACATCAGAATCATACTTGTTGCCCCGGGCAAGGGCAGATATCAGGTTCGCAAGAGCGGTGGGGTGAATCGGGTTACTTCTGCAATCAAACACACCACGCTCATATATTCCCTCTTCCTTTGTGAGAAGATTGTGCCAGTCGTAAGCGCCAAGCAGAGACCATGCCGTTACTGCTCGAATATCAACTCCAGCATTAACAGAACTGCAGCATATATCATGTATTTGCTTTAGCCACCGAAGTTGCTCATCCCAGGAATCGCCGATATGAGCTTCTGTTATTGCAATAGGAATATGAAAGCGATCCCATGCTTCCCTTATTAGAGGAGCAGGCCCGGAATAAAATTCAGTTCTTACCGCTTCAGTATCTGCGTACTGATGCCGATGGTTGCCTCCTCTCTGGTACTCTGGATATTCAAGGATGTCTTCATCCAGATAACGCTCAGACGTTACGTAATAGTTAAGGCCCATAATATCCGGGGGGCAGGGGTTTTCAAGAAAGAACTGGAGTTCTGCAGGTGGTACACCTTCACCTACAAAATACTTATAGATCTTATGATTGCTGTTTACTTTACCGCATAAAAGGTCAAAAGTGATCCATCGCCTTTCATTCTCAAAATCCGCCTGATATTTTAGTAATCGGGTGCTATATATTTTTCCAAGATCATCCGTCTGGATCAGTTTGGCATCGGGGTTGATCTTCCTTATGGCCTTCATACACAGTACTGTTGCCTTAACTTCATTAAGTAACATTATGGCGAAACTGTAAGCATCTGCTTTATGCGGATACCAGCAACCATAGAGGCCACTAAATCGAGCGGTAGTTAAAGGCTCGTTGACAGGCGTATAATATTCTATCCATGGAAACTTCTCTGCTACTTTGCTAGCATAAGCGGCAAGCCCCTCTGCAAATGAGGACTGTAAAAGATCCGTATATCTTGGACCGCTGCCATGATGTACCAAGCCTGCTATAGGCTTTATGCCGTGACTACGGATAGCATAAAGCCGTTGCTCTACCCAGTTCCAATCGATCGGTACTCCCTGTTCTGGTTCATGCTTTTCCCAGAGAACCGGGTAGCGCAATGCTTTTATTCCAAGCTTTGCAAAGCAATCGATGTCTTCCGGTCTGTTATAATGACCGTTGAGTTCCAGTTGATCTCTGTATTTATCACCTACTCTATTGATCGTACACTCAAGACCTCCCCAAAGTTCGGGCTTTGACCGCTGCTGTTGCGTTAATTGCTGTTTTTTGTCCATTATGATTCTGAACATTTGGTTGAGAGGATATTATTTTCTTATACATGGTAAGCGATTGCGCCACTACCTGGTCCATATTGTAGTACTTGTAAGTAGCAAGCCTTCCTGTAAAATAGACATTATCTATCTCTGCCGAAAGCATCTGGTATTTCTTATAGAGTTCCGCATTTTCCGGACGTGGAACTGGATAGTAAGGATCACCATCGGCTTTTGGAAACTCATACACAACAGAAGTCTTCGGATGTTTCTGGCCCGTAAGATATTTAAATTCAGTAACCCTTGTATAAGGATGTTCATTCGGAAAATTGATAGTACCAGTGCGTTGGAACGTATCCTGTTCGAGTGTTTCAAATTTAAACTCAAGAGAGCGATAAGGAAGCTTGCCGTAACAATAGTCAAAATAATAGTCGATAGGCCCTGTATAAATCATTTTTTTAAACGGAATGCTGTCCTCGATTTCTTTATAATCTGTATTCAGCATTACCTTGATATTTGGATGATCCAGTAGGTTCTCAAACAGCTTGGTATATCCGTGTAACGGCATTGCCTGGTAAGTGTCTGTAAAATACCGGTCGTCTCTGTTATTTCTTGTAGGGATTCTTGCGGTCACAGAAGCATCCAACTCTGATGGATCCAGATCCCATTGCTTTTTAGTATAACCTTTGAAGAACTTTTCATACAGTTCTCTTCCCACTTTATTTACGACTACATCTTCAGACGTTACAATTCTGTCTTTCTTTTCCGCCTTTGATTGTAGAAAATTCTCTACTTCGCTTGAACTGAGATGGAGACCATATAACTCATTTATAGTATTTAGATTGATAGGTATCGGAACGAGCATACCATCAACGCTTGCAAGTACACGATGTTCGTATGGTCTCCAAGTAGTGAAGTTGCCAAGATAATCGTATACATCTTTTGAATTTGTATGGAATATATGCGGCCCGTACTTGTGAACCAACAAACCATCTTTGTTGTAATGATCGTACGTATTACCGCCAATATGATTCCTTTTATCTATTATCAATACTCTTTTACCTGCCTGCGACGCCAGTCGTTCAGCGAGTACAGCACCGGAAAAGCCGGCTCCCACAATTAAATAATCAAACATGCTGCTGTTGTTTTGTGTGTTTATCAATATTGTTTCCATCCATTATTTTGTCAATGAGCGATGCCATTTTGCCCCAGGTTATATCCCACGAGATATCGGAAAGAAACTTGTCTACCTCAGAAAGCCAACTTCGATCCTGCCCTTTTTCAAGAATTTCATCGGCATATTTTATAAATTCTTCCGCACTAGAAGCTATGTTTACAAGCCCCTTACTACCATACGGATGCACCACATCTTGAATAGGGGTAGAGATTACTGGCTTGCCCCCTGACAGGAATTCAGGAGTTTTGGTGGGGCTGATGAACTTCGTCGATTCATTTAATGCAAAAGGCATGATAGCAATATCCCATCCTGAAAGATATAGCGGTAGTTCATTATAGGTTTTCGAGCCCAGGTAGAATATATTATGCCTTTCAGGAAGGGTTGCAGGATCTATTTTTACGATAGGCCCAACAAGAACAAAGTTGAAATCTGGTCTTTTATCTGCCATTTCACGAACCATATCTATGTCGAATCTCTCATCGATTACACCATAGAATCCCAAGCGTGGCTGCGGGATATTTTTCTGATCTTCCGGGTCTTCGATAGGCTGTCTTGCCTTAATAAAGTGTTCTTTGTCAATACTGCTTGGAAAGGCAAAGATATTGGAGTGGAATTCTTTTTTGGCTTCATATAAGCTATAACCCCCTGTGAAAACAAGGTCCGCCTTATTCATAAGTACCCTTTCATTTTCTTTTAGTTTCGTAGGTGCGAAGCGAAAGCCAGAGAGTTCATCCATGCAGTCGTAAACAATTACTCGTGGCTCAAGATGATCTGTGTATTCAATAGCCATTGGTGCATAGTACCAAAGCATAAACTCTTCTATCATCATGTCTTTTACAAGAGCATTTACCAAAGCCCTTCGGGCTTCATTGCCGTTAGAAGGATCGTGTGCCGTTGAAATATGCATTAATACTACCTGTACGCCCGACTGCTCATCGCATTTTATTTCATAAAAATCATTATCTGAATCACAAATAGCTTCCTCTACATAAAATACACGATGACGTGCAATCGCAAATCTTTTTAGAAGATGCTGTGGGCGTTGATATACAAAGTTCCAGCGCAGATGAGAAAAGCAGATAATGTCGTAGCTCATATTTGCGAATTGTTTGTTTTATGATAAATAATTAAATAAGCATGCCATTAGAGAGGAGCATCCAGTAATAACAGTAATAACGTTAACAGATCACACTTCCAGCACATGATACGACCAAGTATAGCTAGTTTTCATTAAAATACGTTGTGCAACATTAAACACCGGCATGCCACTAGTAACTTTACCTTCCAGCGTTCCTGTATTTGCGTGACATTGAAAGCTTCTATCACGTTACCGCTTGAAATTTGCTCAGCTAACCTCGAACATTCAAGGAATGGAAAGACTTCTATTAGTTCTCCCTCAATCGCAGACTGTATCGGGACATTATGCAGCAACGCAATTTTCTTATGCCATGATTCTCCTAGTTAACCCTTTAATTGGGGAAGTACCTCAGCAGGACTAATGAAAAGAACGTGCCACGAGTATATTAGTAATTTACATATATGTAGCTATTTTAAGTCCAAGGTATTTTCGGAAGCTCGTCTTGTAAATAGCTCATCGATTTACCAATATTATCTATTATTTCACCTGTTTTGATTTTCATTCCGGTATAATTGCCTAAATTCATTTTTATAACTGCCAATTATAAATAATCTTATATGAGAAAATCCACTGTAGCCAGTTACCTCGTTTTGTTTTTATTTATCCTCCCGGGGGTCGTATCTGGACAAATGCGTTCAATATCTGGCACGATAACGAATAGCAAGGGGGATGCAGTTATTCAGGCGACTGTTCAACAGAAGGGAACGAATATATTTACTACCTCATCCGAGAGTGGTGCATTTACCATTAATACGAATGGCCCCAGCCCCTTGCTAGTTTCCTCAGCGGGATATGAGAACCAGGAAATAGTTATCGGAACAGCGTCAACCTATAATATTCAGCTCAAGGAATCCGGAACATTGGGAGAGGTGGTAGTTACGGGAGCATTCGGCATCAAACAACGAAAGAGAACGCTGGGCTATACTGTTCAGGAAGTATCTTCTGCAGAGCTGATGAAGGGTAGGGAGTTTGGATTTATCAATGCACTTCAGGGCAAAGTAAATGGCCTTAACATCACATCGTCCGGAGGAGCGCCAGGAGCAGGTACTGACATAATAATCAGAGGCATTTCTTCCCTAAACCCAGGTTCCAATAACCAGCCGCTGGTGATTATTGATGGTATTCCGGTAGATAACAGCACTATTGCAGGAAATGTGATGCCAAGCTCCGGTAGTAATAATAACCAAGCCACCAGCAGGGATCAGTTTGCAACACCCAACCGGGGGCTTGACATTAATCCCGACGATATAGAATCCATCTCCGTTTTGAAAGGAGCAGGCGCTACGGCGCTTTATGGATTAAGTGCTGCAAATGGCGCCCTTGTAATAACCACAAAAAAAGGAAATGCCGGCAAGATGACCATTAACTTCAGCAGTTCTGCAGGCATCGATTTCCTCACTAAATATCCCGAGATACAGACAAAGTACCGGGAGGGACAGGCCGGAAGGATCAACACAAATGCTGATGGATCGCTGGCGAGCCGGTTTCAAAGTTTCGGGCCGTTGCGCACGCCGGACGAACCTGCTTATAACAATTTTGAAAGGGCCTTCGATAACGGCTACAGATATAATAATTCACTGTCTTTACAGGGAGGTAATGCGAAAACTACTTATTACACCTCTGTTTCTGCATTGAATCAGAAAGGCATGATTCCGACTACCAAGTACAATCGGTACACTTTTAAGCTCTCCGGCACCTCCCAGGTATCAGATAGACTAAGTGTGCTGGGCTCGGCAACATTTACCACTTCTAAGAATGTATCTCCATCAGCAGGTGATAAAGGGATAATGACTGCACTTTCTTATTTTACACCCACTGTGGACGTGAGAGACTATGAAAACGCCGACGGTACCATTAAGAGTTATGCTGGCAGCACTATCGACAACCCTCTTTATGTTGCCCGCTATAGTCAGCAGGTAAGCGACCTGTTTCGTACCGTGGGCAATCTTGGATTCAGTTATAATATTCTTCGCGGACTGAAGCTGGATTATAAGATAGGAGGTGATTTCTACAATGATAACAGGACGAGGATTGTACCCGGTCCGCTTTTTCCGGGAGCCATACCGTTAGATCTTGCGGCAGCCACCGGAGGATTTATTGCAGAGAACAGGATTACATTTCGGGACGTAACGTCTAATCTGTTTATTACCTACCAGAACCAGATAAATGCTGATTTCGATTATACCGTTCTGGCGGGCAATACGCTTCAGAATACTTATACCGATGTTATAAGCGCCCGGGGAGAGGGGTTCTCGTCCCCGAAGTATTATGATATTTCCAACACAGCCAATTTGTTTAACACCCGAGCTACTACCAGACGGAAATATGCCGGTATCTTCGGCAGTGGGAAGA